>CAZMKA010000020.1:0-8315 GCA_964566605.1 uncultured Saprospiraceae bacterium
GTCCTAGTCAATGGAGTGAAGTAAATGGAAATTATGAGATTACAATTGAATCTTTGGAACCAGATTCACGAGCAGAAGTATTTCTTGACGTGATAATAGAATCTGATGATTCTGCAATTGATATTATTAATGTAGCAGAAATCAGTTCAGCTAGATTGTTAAATGATGAAATCGCTGTAGATTATGATTCTACTATGGATGCTGATGAATTTGATGACAATGGTGGAGATCCTTACGGACCTTCTGATAATGAGATAGAAGGTGATGGAAGTTTAGATGAAGATGATCATGATCCTACTTCTTTAAAATTAGAAAGATATGATCTTGCACTTATAAAAACAATTGATGTAGGTTCTGCTCAAAAAGGAGAGGTAGTTACATTCAATATTACGATTATTAATCAAGGTACAGTAACTGCAGATGAAATTGTAGTAGTAGATTATTTACCTGCGGATTTAACTTTTGTTTCATCAACTGGATGGTCTTTAGATAGTGAAAGTAACCTTCCTGTTGTCACTTTATCAAGAAGTAATGGGCTATTACCTAATACTGGATTAGTTGCAGGTCAAGAAGTAAGTATTGCAATCAATTGTAGATTAAGTGATACAGCTCCAGTATCCAAAATAATTAATGAGGCAGAAATAGTTTCTAGTAAAGATTTCAATGGTGTTGATCGTACGAACGATGACTTTGATTCTACTCCTGATGATATTAGTATGAATGATGCAGGTGGAGAAATTGATACAAATACAGATGATTATAAATTAGGAACAGGCACAGATGATGAAGATGATCATGATCCTGCATCAATTGCAGTTATGAATCTTTTACCAAATGAATTTTGCTTTTGTTTGTCAAATGCGACGGATACGGAAGCTGGTCAATTTGTAAATATTTTCGAATTTGAATTTTTGAGTGGTTTTGATTGGGGTATTACTTCAACGAATAACTTTGATCAAGGACTTCATGCTTCAAATGAAGCACCTAATTTAGATGATTATATTATAGGAGAATATGTAATAGCGACACCTTTTGTAATAGGAGATTTAGTTTATGAATTACCAAATGGTGATGGAACGTCTATATAGAAGGAGTGTCACTAGATGGTGGAGGAACTGCATCAATTGTTGTTTCAAATGGAGCGACAGATATGGAGTTAACTGGAGAGAATTGTGCATATAACGAACAAACAATTATAGGTCCTGCAGGAGTTTGTGCAGGAAGTACAGTAACATATAGTGTTTCTGAAGATTTAAATTCTACTTACGAGTGGACATTGTCTGACGGTGGTATAATCACAAGTGCAACGGATGAAGCTACTGTAACAGTAGAATGGGATACAGCACCAGGCGGTCCTTTTACTTTGGGCGTAAGCCAAACAAATGGTGACTTATGCCTTAACCCAGCCATTCTAGAAGTTAACTCTGGTATTAGTGCAGGTGCTCTAGCTTGTATAGGTGCTGCAAATTTATCATTGAATAATGATTGTTCGATGGAAATTACTCCAGACTTAGTATTGACTTCTGAATTCACAGATGATAATATTTTCAGTGTTATTATTATGGATGAGGCTGGTAATATTCTAGATGAACCAATTCTTACTGATGAACACATAGGACAAGAAATGACAATAAAAGTTATGGATGTTTGCACAGGAAATTCTTGTTGGACTTCTTTAACAGTTGAAGATAAAATCGCTCCAGTTATAATTGATCAAGGACCAATTGTCTTAGATTGTAACATGGCATTTAATTTTCCTGATCCATTAACAGAAGATAATTGTAGTGGAGATGTAACTTTAGAATTAGTTTCTGAAACATTTACTCCATTGACTTGTGATGACGATTATACAACAACAATAGAAAGAGTATTTGTTGCGACTGACGCTCAAGGAAACGAATCTGATGCATATACACAAGTTATAAATTTAGAGAGAATTGATGTTGACGCAGTTGTATTCCCTGCTAATAGAACAGTAGCAGATAATAACCCATTATATTGTCAACAATTCGATTTAGATGAGAATGGAAATCCATCTCCGGAAGATGCAGGTGTTCCTATGTATAAAGGTAATCCTTTATTCCCATACATGGATCAATATTGCAGTGTAGGAGTTGATTATAGTGATCAAATTATTACTCCAAATGGATGTGTTGAAAAAGTAATGAGAACTTGGACTGTTTTCGAATGGTACTGTTCAACTTCAAATATTGCTACTATAATTCAAGAAATTAATATTGCAGATCAATTAGCACCTCAATTTGAAGTGCCAGCTGATTTCACAATTACGACGAATCAAAATGAGTGTGTAGGAACGGCTACTTTACCTGCTGTTGCACCAGTTGATGACTGTAGTGAAATGTTTGAAGTAGATATTCAATATCCTGATGGATTCTTAAATAACCAAAATGGAGGAACTGTTGATCTTGAATTAGGAGATAACTCTATTACATATACCGTATACGATGGTTGTTTAAATTCAACTGAGCAATCATTTACTGTAACTGTAGAAGATAATACTGTACCAGTTATGGTATGTGATCAAAATACTGTAATTAGTTTACAAGATAATGGTACAGCTTATGCACCAGCATCTGTATTCGATGATGGTTCAGTTACAGATTGTAGTCCTTTAACTCTTGAAGTTAAAAGAGTAGATAATGGCTCTGCATGTGGAATTAGTAATTTTGCTTTTGGTGAGTATGTTGAATTCTGTTGTGCTGATGTAGGGCAAGATGTAATGGTAATGTTGAGAGCAACGGATGAAGATGGAAATAGTAATACATGTATGGTAACTGTTGTTATTCAGGATAAAAACCCACCAGTAATTACAGTTCCTGGTGATGTAACTATTCAATGCACAGATACATATGACTTAGCTGACTTGGCTTCTGATTTTGGTATGGCAACTGCAACTGATAATTGTATGAATTCTACAATTACTGAATCACAAGTAGTTGCAATCTCAGATTGTAATGTTGGAACAATAACTAGAACATTTGTAGCGTCTGATGGTAATGGAACTGCAACAGGAAATCAAGTGATTACAATAGTAAATGACTTTGCTTTCTCTGAAGCTAATATTACTTGGCCACCTGATTATACAACTGATGCAGGTTGTAATGCTGGTGATTTACAGCCAGATGATTTACCAGCTCCATTCAATGAGCCAGTAATTACATTCGATGCATGTGATATGATTTCAATGTCTTTTGCAGATCAAACATTTACAACTTCGGATGATGCATGTTTCAAAATAATAAGAAAGTGGACTGTGCTTGATCATTGTCAACTAGATGCAATGGGACTTCCATTGACATTTGAATATGATCAAACGATTGTAGTTACTAATTCAGTAGCTCCAGAAATTATAACTTCATGTGATCCAGTTTCTGTTGAAGTACTAAATAGCTGTGTAGAAGGAGAGATAACTTTAAGTGCAATGGCAACTGATGATTGTACTGAAGATGCAAATCTTGTAAATGCATATTTTATTGATCTTGATAATGACGGATCATTCGATATTCAAGATTCTGGATCTGGAGGATCTATTTCAATTACTGAAACACTACCTCTAGGAAATCACAGAATTGTATATAACTTCGAAGATAGATGTGGAAATGATGTGACTTGTACTCAATTATTTAGCTTAACAACAGTAATGCCTCCATTGGCATATTGTCAAGATTTAGCTATTGAGTTAACACCAATGGATACAGACGGTGACAATGTAGTAGATGCTGAGATGGCTTTCTTGGATGTTGAACTGATAGGAGGAGGAAGTGAAAGTCCATGTGGATTCCCTGTAACTTTAAGTTATGATGTAGCAGGTGATTCTACAATTGCGACTTTTGATTGTTTCAATTTAGGTATGAATGATGTTACAGTTTATGTAACTGATATATTTGGAAGTCAATCTTCATGTGTTGCTTCTGTAATTGTACAGGATAACAATAATGTAGATATATGCCCTACACCAGAGGAATGTATTATTCCACCTCTTGAAACATTAGAGGTTACAGATTGTGTAACAGACTTAAATCCTGCAACAATAGGAGGAGGGCCTGAAGTTCAACTGCCATGTGTGTGTGATGATTTTGACATTACTTTTAGTGATGAAGATGTATCTGATCCAAACGATGCCTGTTTTGAATATATCAGAACTTATACGGTAACATTCAATTGTTTCATAACTCCACTAGAATATACTTATACACAGACAATTAAGCAATTAAATGCTGCAGCACCAATAATTATAAGTTGTCCAGCTGATGGAGTAGGGATGTCAACTACAATGGATTGTACAGCTTTTGTAAGTTTAGATGTACCTACATTCGAAACAGGATGTAATACAGGTGTAGTAATTACAAATGATAGTCCTTTTGCTGATAATAATGTAGGTGATGCAAGTGGAAATTATCCGGTAGGTATCACTGTTGTTACATATACTTTAACTGATGCATGTGGAAATGCTTCATCTTGTCCTATCAATGTGGTAGTTGATGACTTAGGAGCACCAATATGTAATACTCAAGATATTACGATTACAATTCCATCCGATGGTTCAACTATATTTATTGTAGGTGAAGATATAGATGGTGGTAGTTTTGATGATTGTGGTACTATAGTAGATTTCGACGCGACACCAAGTTCATTTGATTGTGGAGATTTAGGCGATAACATAGTTGAATTAATGGTTACAGATCAAAGTGGAAATACATCTGTGTGTACTGCTACTGTAACTGTTACAGATGAAGTTGCACCAATATGTGTAACACAAAATTTAGAATTTACATTAAATGCTGCAGATCAAACAATCACAATTATAGGAGAAGATTTAGATAATGGATCTTTCGATGATTGTGGTACAATAGTAGATTATGACGCAACACCAAATACATTTACTTGTGCTGATCTTGGAGTGAACGCTGTAACTCTTACTGTTACTGATGATGCTGGAAATACTTCAGTTTGTGACGCAACTGTTACAATACTTGATGGAGTGGCGCCATTATGTGTGACTCAAGATATTACAGTTTCAGTTCCAGCAGGAAGTACTTCTGTTACAATTACAGGAGCAGATGTAGATGGTGGTAGTACAGACCCTTGTGGAATGATTGCGGATCTTTCTGTTTCACCTGATACATTCGAATGTGATGATTTAGGAGATAACATAGTAACATTAACAGTTACAGATGCTGCTGGTAATACTTCACAGTGTACTGCAACAGTAACTGTTGATGATTTAGTTGGTCCTACTTGTTTGACTCAAAATATAGAATTAACAATTAATGATGTTAATGATGTAATTACGATTGTGGGTCAAGATGTAGATAATGGATCTTTTGATGCATGTGGAATGATCGTTGATTATTCAGTAACACCGAATACATTTACTTGTGCAGAGGCAGGAGATAATACAGTGACTTTAACTGTAACAGATGATGCAGGAAATACTTCGGAATGTACTGCTATAGTGACAATTCTTGATGGAGTAGCTCCATTATGTGTTACACAAGATATTACAGTTACTTTGGATGCTAATAACATGTATGTTCTTAGTCCATTGGAAATTGATAATGGTAGTTCTGATCTATGTGGAAATAATATTACACTTGCAGCAACCCCTAATATGTTTGACTGTGATGATTTAGGAGATAATACAGTAACCTTAACTGTAACAGATGATGCAGGTAATTCTTCAGAATGTACAGCAACAGTTACCGTACAAGATACAGTTCCTCCTACTGCATTATGTGCAGCTCCAGGTAGTGTGACACTTACTATTTTTAATGCGAATTTCCCAGTTACAATTCCAGTTTCATTTATTGATAACGGTTCATTTGATGCATGTGGAGAAATTGCAACAATAACAGTTGATCCTCCATCAGTTGATTGTGATGATATTGGCGAATTGCCTGTAGTATTAACAGTAACTGATACAAATGGAAATGTAGGAACATGTGAGACAACAGTAATCGTAGAAGATGCAATTGCGCCAATTGCAATGTGTGTTGCGGAATTGACAGTAACTATAGGAATGGATGGAACAGTAACTGTAAATCCTATAGATATAGATAATGGAAGTACGGATGCATGTGGTATGATTGTAGACTTTAGTCTTTCTCAAGAAGTATTTACTTGTGATGATTTAGGAAGTAATACTGTTATACTTACAGTTACTGATGATTCTGGTAATACAGATACATGTGAAACAACGATCATCGTTGAAAGTACAGATGTTTTAGAAGCTATTTGTCAAGATATAACAGTATTCCTTGATGATGTTGGTACAGCAAGTATAACTGCTGCTGACGTTGACGGAGGAAGTACTTTACCTTGTGGAAATACAGGAACTTTAACAATTGATGTTAATTCTTTCGGATGTAATAATTTGGGTACAAATCCTAACGAAGTGCAATTAATTGTAACAGATGATATGACTGGTGCTATGGATACATGTATCGCATTAGTGACTGTTCAAGATACAATTGCTCCTACAGTAATATGTCCTGCTGACTTAACGTTTACTTGTGAAGATGACTTATCTAATCCATTTGTATTCGGTGAGCCGATATTTAATGATAACTGTTTAGGTTCATCAACTCAGGATACTACAATTGTAGAGAACTTGAATGATTGTGGACTAGGTTCTATTACAATAACATACTTGATTACTGACCTAAGTGGTAATACAGCTGAATGTACTCAAAATATTACAATTGAAGTTTCAGGTGATAACTTGTTCTCCGAAACTAATATCGTATGGCCAGTAGATACTCTTCAAGTGATTGATTGTACGTCTATTACACCTGAAGATTTAATGTCTTTTCCTACCATTGATACTATGAATGCAATTTGCTTCAACTTGTCAATTGATTTCAATGATGTTAGTCAGGGTATGGGTACTACATGTCAAGATACCATAACTAGAACTTGGACTATAATTGATAGTTGTCAAACTAATGCCGTATTTACTTATGATCAAACAATCATTATTGATGATAGTGGTGCACCTATGTTTTCAGGTTTACCAACAGATACAATTGCTGAATGTGGTTCATTCCTTGATTTGAGTGCTTTAATGGTGACAGATTGTACAGTTGATTTGATAATAACAAATGATAGTCCAGTTGCTCCTAATGATCAACTTGATGCATCAGGCGAATACCCTTTAGGTGTAACTACAGTTACTTATACTGCAGAAGATGGATGTGGAAATATAGGAACTTTTGCAATTGAAATTACTGTTGCAGATAATGAGGAACCAATGT
This sequence comes from uncultured Saprospiraceae bacterium, assembly GCA_964566605.1. GTDB lineage: Bacteria > Bacteroidota > Bacteroidia > Chitinophagales > Saprospiraceae > JAHDFB01. The sequence goes on from CAZMKA010000020.1 coordinate 7,275, forward strand.
TCCTTTGTCAGAAAGTATTCCCTGAAATTGAGGCGAATGAGCTTGTAACTGTATTCCCTGAAGATTATATAGTGAATATAACTGATAACTGTACTGATTCTGCTGATTTAGAACTATTCTTTGTGCTAGATTTTGTAGAAGGAGATGACGATATTACTGATAATACTTTAGTAAACTCTATCACATTTGATTGTGATGAAGTTGGAGTAATTCAGCCAATATTTGTTGTAGCAATTGATGAAGCTGGTAATTTTGCAGTATGTGGAGCACAAACAACTCCTCTTGATCCAAATAATTTCTGTACTAACTCGCCAATGGGCTTAGTTCAAGGTAATGTAGAAACTCATTATGGAACTGCAATACAAAGCACGGCAGTATATTTAGATGGAGATATGGATGATATGGAAATGGTAGAGAATGATGGATTCTATGAAGTTGAAGATATCAATGCAGGAGATAATCTTAATTTGACACCTTACAACAACGAAGAACCGGCTGCTGGTCTTACAACACTAGATATATTACTTATTCAGAAGCATATCTTAGGATTACAAATATTACCTACTCCTTACGATATAATTGCTGCTGATGCAGATAATAATGAAGTAATTAACGGAATCGATATCATTCAGATCCAAAAAGTAATTCTTGGAACGTATGAAGAATTCCCTACAAACAATAGTTTCCGATTCATTGATTCAGATTTTGGGTTTATAGATCCAGCGAATCCGTTCGCTTCTACTTTCCCTGAGAATGCAATCCTTAATGATATCCAAGGTGAAATTATTCAAGACTTCGTAGGTGTGAAAGTTGGTGATGTAAATGGTACTTTCCAAGGTTTGGAAAATGTAGTAGATAATGATGGTCCTGAATTTGAGACAATACATATTGGATTAAGATCAACGCATAATTTATACTTAGATAATACACTTCTGAATCCAGTTGATGGTTATGTTCATATTCCAGTTTATTCAGCTCAATTTGATGCATTACAAGCATTGGAAATGACAATTGATGTAAGTGAGATTGAAGTAAGTAGAA
>CAZMKA010000020.1:8325-11871 GCA_964566605.1 uncultured Saprospiraceae bacterium
ATTATTCCAGGTGCTGCTAATATTCAAGATTCGGATTACAATATCAATAATGATTTCCTTAAAATCTCATGGTTGAATAACACTGCAATTGAACTTTCAGATTCTGATTTATTATTTACAATTGTTGTGAGAAGTTATGATGCAATAGATGCTCAAGAATTTATCGAATTGAAAAATGATGTAAATGAGTTCTATACTTCAAACGCTGATATCGCTAGCTTAAGATTCATAAATAGAAATGAAGCACTTCAAGCTGTATTGTATCAGAATGCTCCAAACCCATGGGCAGATAATACGAGAATTGATTTCGAAATGGTAATTGATGGAGATTACACATTTAACTTCTATGATGTAGAAGGAAGATTGTTATTAACTAAGAATGGCTTTGCGCCAAAAGGTTTAAATACTGTAGAACTTAGTAAAGCTGATTTATCAGTTAACTCTGGTGTAATCATTTACGAATTCATAAGCGGAAATAGAAGACTTACAAAACGAATGATGTTAATGGAATAATGTCATTAAGTTATTTATGATAACTGTTTGGGATCCGTCACTAAAAGCAATTTAGTGGCGGATTTTTTTTGGGTTAACCCCAAAATCAATAATATATAAATCATTTATTGTTGGTCCATCAGGAAGTACTAAGTCTATTAAACTATAATTTTATGGTAAATAGGAAATTCTTTGTTTTTCTTTTGGGCTTGAGCCCAAAAAGTCATAAACAAAATTTGTTTACAATCGGTTGGTTTAAATTTTACTTAGATAGAATTGATTAAACTATTTTTGTATCGTTTTGTTTCGTCAATGTTATAAAACAATTAGTTAACTTTTAAACAAAAAAATTAAAATGCGAATTTCACTATTTATTTTTTTGACTATGTTCTTCGGGATTTCGTCAATGAATGCACAATTTAAAACACCAGCAGCAAGTCCTATGTCAACTTTGACTCAAGAAGTGGGTCTTACAGATGTTACAATTGAATATTCTCGTCCTTCAATGAAAGGTAGAGCTATTTTTGGTGATCTTGTACCTTTTGATAAAATGTGGAGAACAGGTGCCAATAAAAACACAATGATTACATTTTCTGATGATGTAAGAATTGGAGGATCAGATGTAAAAAAAGGAACATATGCAATTTTCACTAAGCCTGGAAAGGCAGCGTGGGATGTTTATCTATACACAGATACAGAAAACTGGGGAACTCCTGAAAGTTGGGATGATGCAAAAGTTGCTGCAAAAGTAAGCGCTACTCCTGTCAAACTTCCAGTGACAATGGAAACTCTATTAATTAATGTTGGAAATGTGAACAATAACGGTGCTTCTATCCAAATGATTTGGGAAAACACATTAGTTGCTTTTGATGTAGAAGTTCCTACAAAAGCTACAGTAGAGAAGTCGATTGAAGCATTGATGGCTGGACCTAGTGCTAGAGATTACTACAGCATGGCAGGTTTTTACCTTGATGAAAAAGATAATTTAGATACTGCTCTTGAGTTTATAGATAAATCAATTTCTATGAATTATGAGAAATTTTGGACAGTAAGAAGAAAAGCTCTTATTCAAGCAGAACTTGGAAAATACAAAGACGCTATAAAAACAGCTAAGCGTTCTATAGAATTAGCTAAAGAAGCAGGTAATGAAGGTTATGTAAATAGTAACATGAAGTCAATAGCTGCATGGTCTAAAATGTAATCTTTCTAGATTTGTACTAAAGATTTTAAATGGTCTTCATCTATGATGAAGACCATTTTTTTTAATCATAATTATGATAATTTATTATTATATCATTTTAATTTCTTTGACTCAAACTGCAAATAATTTATATTTTTATTAAGAGACATCTAAGTGTAGTGAAATAGGGGCTTTTTATTGTTAATAGGGTAGTGTTCAATTTTTAAAAGAAGAAATAATTATATATTTTTTATTATAATATGTATTACATATTATAATTTATTATATATTTACACCAGAATGTTAAACCTTTTTACCTATTTACAACTCAATCTATTGAAAATCAACAATTAAGGTCTGTTGTTTTCAAATTACGTGAATTAGGCAATTATGATAAATGAAATCACACTTTTATAAAAGTGTTTTAATTTCATTTTGTCAACCTGAATATTGATGTGGAACTATTTCTCAAAATAGTAAACTACATTAAATGAAGACGATTTTCGCTTCAATTACACTTTGTGTTATTACGCTACATTTTAACACATTATTGGCACAGTGTGCACCGGATGTAACTCCTCCTGTGTGTATTGTACAAGATATAACCGTGTATCTTGATGATGCTGGTGAAGTATCAATTATGCCATCAGATGTTGATAATGGTAGTAATGATTTCTGTACAGATGTCACTACTTCTATTGATTTAAGCTCTTTCGACTGCCAGAACTTAGGCATGAATGCAGTGGTTCTTACTGTCACGGATGTTGCAGGTAATACAAGTACTTGTACTTCCGATGTTACAGTTCTTGATACCATTGCTCCTATTTGTATTTCAGGTACAGCCTTTGTTGATCTTTTTATTGATATTACAGTTCCACTTCCTGGAAGATTTGTTGATGAAGGAAGTACAGATAACTGTGATGATGATCTTGCCTTTTCAATTACTCCTGGTGCTTTTTCTTGTGATGATGTTGGGTTAAATCCAGTTGTTTTTACAGCAACTGATGACTCTGGTAATGTTTGTACTTCGGACGGATTAGTGCTTGTGCGTGAATTTATTGATCCCATTTGTATAGTAAAAGATGTTACTTTAGAAATAGGAGCATCTGGAATGGTCGTTGCAACACCAGATACTATAGATGATGGAACATTTGATCCATGTGGAGTATTGCAAGATATCATTGTTACTCCAAATACTTTTGATTGTACAAATTTAGGACCTAATGTCGTTACTTTCATGGTTAGTGATACTAGTGGCAATTCATGTTCTACTACTGCTGAGGTATTTGTAGTAAGTAGTACAATATGTAATACTAATGATATTGACGTTTATCTTGATGATGATGGAAACGCAACTATCACTGTTGCAGATGTAGATAATGGAACTTCTGATTCTTGTAATCCTCCAAACCTTAGTTTAAGTCAATCAGCTTTTGATTGTGCTGATATAATAAATTCTCCTCTTGAAATTTATTTAATAAATAATGCAGGCTCAGCATCTCCAGATTCTTGTCCAGTTTTAATTACAGTTCTTGATACTTTATCTCCTTTATGTGATGCTCATGATGTAACAGTTTACCTAGATGCTGCCGGAGTAGCGGTCGCTGATTCAGCATTAATTGATGGTGGAACATCCGACAATTGTGGTGAGTTTACATTCACACTAGAAAATGAAGATTATACTTGTGATGAGATTGGGGTAAATACTGTTAACTTAACTGTTAGTGATGGTATTAATTCTATGCTATGTACAGTAAATGTTACTGTTTTAGATACAATATCACCAGTATGTGATGTTCAGAATATAACAATGTTCTTAGACGCGACAGGAAATGCAACAGTAACGGAATCCGATATTGATGTTTCAAGTAGTG
>CAZMKA010000020.1:11971-33408 GCA_964566605.1 uncultured Saprospiraceae bacterium
TGTGTACAGCAAGTGTAACGGTACTTGATACAATATCACCAGTATGTGATGTTCAAGATATAACAGTATTCCTTGACGAAACGGGAGAATTCGAAATAGATGAATCTTTATTCGATTTAGGAAGTAATGATAATTGTGGTTTATCGATGAATATTTTCGATCCTACAGAAGTAAATTGTGACGATAGAGGAACTGTATTCATGACATATGAGCTAGTTGACGCATCTGGCAATACAACTACTTGTGACATCGTAGTATCTGTGTTGGATACAATTAGTCCTATATGCTTATTTAATGATCTTCAAGTTACTTTAGATAATGAGGGACTAGGATTTATTGATTCTGCTGCTGTTGATGCAGGAAGTAGTGATAATTGTGATGAGTTTACTTTATTAGTCGGTCAAACAGATTTTACATGTGCAGATGCTGGTATCAATTTAGTTCCTATAACAATCTCGGATGCTTCAGGAAATTCCAAAACTGCTAATATAGAAGTTGAGGTTATTCTTAACCAATTTCCAATGATTGCTTGCCCCAATGATACATTGGTTTCTTGTGAAACTGATCTTTCAGATTTGGATGTTTTCGGAATGCCTGAAATTCTTTCAACATGTGGAGGAGATGTTGTGATTGTAACTACGATAACCGATTCAATTAATGAATGTGGGCTTGGTTTTATTGAAAGAAAATTTGTTGCCTCAGAAACTGGTGCAGTAAATGGTATGGATTCATGTATCCAAAGAATCACAACATTCAATCCAAATCCTTTAACAGAAGATTTTATCATTTTCCCTGGAAATGTATTTGCTGATGAATGTTCTGCTGACCCTAGTATAACAGGTGAGGTAATTGTAGGAGAATCAAATCTTACTTGTACTTCTATATTTGTTGAATATAATGACGATACAATTAATGTTACATGTCCTATAATTATTGACAGAACTTGGACAGTAACTGACAGTTGTGCTATTCCAGTAAGTGTATTTGAATCTGTACAATCAATAACTATTCAAGATACTATAAAACCACTACTTAATTGCTTTACTTCATTAGTATTTGACCCGCCAACAGGATCTTGTGAAGCAGAAGTGAATTTGATTGCAATTGCATCAGACAATTGTATGGAGGTTACAGTGACGAATGATTCGCCTTTCGCTGACGATAATGGTGCTGATGCTTCGGGAATATACCCTATAGGAATTACAGAAGTTACTTTCACAGCTACCGACGCTTGTGGAAATGTTTCGACTTGTACATCTGAAGTTACCGTGAATAACGTTGTTGAATTATCATGTGAATTGAATGATCTAGTTTTACTATTCCCAACTTCCAATACGAATGAATTCATTACTATAGACAGTAGTAACTTAGACTTGACAATAAATTCTTGTTTGGATATATCTACGATTACTCTAAGTGAAGACATGTTTTCTTGTAATCAAACTGATCAGGAAATTACGGTTACAATAGTTGATGAAGAAGGGAATACAACAAGCTGTTCTGCTAATGTAATTATAAGTAGTGCTTGTATAAATTTCAATGACGAAACAGAAACTCCGATTGTGGTCAATGACACAGAAATAGAACAAATGATTCTTGGTGATTGGTCAAGTACATGTGCTTCAGCTGGATATAGCGAAGGCGGAAACGCATTTTCAATAGACAGTTTATATTTAGAAGTAGTAAATGAAACATGCAATACTTCTTCTACAATATTCACGAATTCTTTATTTGAAGGGAATCTGGGTGTATATGGGCAAGATGTAGTTTTATGTTATGATGTTGAGATTCAACAAGGTGAAAATACTGCAGGAACTGCTTTAACTACTTTGAATTTATTCAACGGGAATTCACCCATGAGCTCATCATTGATAGCTAGTTTTGAACCTACTGTAATCCAAACAAGTGCAGATGGTTATCAAACTATTTGTGCTCCTCTTACTATTTCGACAAACGGAACTTTACCATCAAATGCTGATGGTATGTGGACAATGTCTGATCCAAGCATGTGGAATGCACTAATAATGAATGTGGGTGGAATTGCATTTGATTTAGAAGCTGGTGAAGGTGTAGAGATTTTCGGGTTTGACAATATTTGTATTCAAAATGAAACGAATATAGTACCTCCTTTAACTTGTCCAAATGATCTTGAGATCTTCTGTTATGAAGTAGATAATACAGATTTCGGAATGATTACAATTGGGGAGAATTGTATGATGGATTATGTAGTTGATACTTTAGTTACGGCTAATATTAATGACTGCAGTACGGGAACTATGACGCGTGAATTTACACTTATTGATGAGTTAGGAAATTCTTCAGTTTGTTCTCAAACCATTACTCTTAATCCACCAAATATGGAGTTCTTAACTCCTCCTGCAGCAATTAATATTTTCTTAGACGAAGATGCTTGTAATGCAGTAGTTCCCATACAACCTGCAATTATTAATGATTTTGCATGCAGTGATATCGTAGACTTTACAACAATTGTTGATGAAATAACAATCAATGGGAATGGAGGCATGACGGATTTAAAAGCTGGGAAATACATCGCTACTTTTATAGGAGTTGATGCGTGTGGAAATGAATCAATTGTTGCAAGTCAAGTAAACCTACTTCGACCATGTGATCTTTTTGTGAATAGCCAGATTAATCTATCTCTTGATGCTTCTTGTGAAGGTGAAGTTACTGCTGAAATGGTAGCTACTTTCCCTATTGTTTGTGATGATTATTATACCGTCCAATTAGTAGATGAAGCTGGAGATACTCTTCCGTCGACATTAATTGATGAAAATTATATAGGACAAAACTTACAGTTTGTACTTAGTGAGCCGAATTGTGGAAACCAAGCTTGGGGAAATATTCTTGTTGAAGACAAACTTCCACCTTCTTTAATTTGCTTTCCAGATACGATTTCTTGTGGTGAAATTATTAATTTCCCTATACCAATAATAGATGATGCGTGTAACAACTCTACATTAGTATTTGTAGATGAAACAGAAGAAAATGTATCTTGTGATGATGAGTTTATCGAAACTATAATAACTAGAAATTATATTGCAGTTGATGCAAGTGGCAACGAAAGTGAAGCTTGTGCACAACAATTATTTATACGAAAATTCGATGTATCAACAATCGAAGCACCTCAATTTAAAATTGAGTTGGAATGCGGTGTTTCTTATCCTACTGATGATAATGGTGCACCAGATCCATACTTCTTTGGAGGACCTACAGTAAATGGGAATGACATCTTTGCTGATCAAGGCGAAGAATGCAACTTAATGACCATTTTTGAAGATAAGGAAGTAAATTCTCTTCAAGATATCATAGTTCGTGAATGGAAAACAATCTATTGGTCTTGTAATGTAGATACAATTATTGAATTTATTCAAGTCTTCAAATTTGTTGATACTAATGGACCTGTATTTACATGTCCTGAAAATATAACGATCTCAACAAATATCTTTGGTTGTTCAGCTGACTACATGATTCCTGAAATTGAAGGAGAAGACTTATGTTCTTCTGAATTTACAGTAGATGTACAGTTAGCTAATGAGTATATAGAAGATGCAGTAGGAACGGAGATTATATTAGAGGAAGGAAATAACGAAATACAAATAATAGCAATCGATGAAAATGGAATTTCGTCTACTTGTAGCTATTTTGTAACCGTGCAAGATTTTGTACCTCCTACGCCAATTTGTGATAGTGAAACAGTAATTCCACTTCCTCAGGAAGGAATCATAGAAGTTGAAGCTTTTGCTTTTGATCAAGCTTCCTATGACTACTGCGGACTTAGTGAATTTCAGGTAAGAAGAATGAATGATAATTGTGTGGCTGGAGCCCAAAATTTTGGCCCAACAGTTACGTTTTGTTGTGAGGACCTTGGGCAAGAAGTTATGGTTGAATTGCTTGTGATTGATGTGAATGGAAACTCGAATTCATGTATGGTAAGTGTTGAGGTTCAAGATAAAATCGGACCTGAGTTAGTAATTCCATTACCTGATATTACAGTAAGTTGTGATTATCCGGTAGATGTTAATTTCCCTGAGCAATTTGGAAAGATTGTGACGAACTTTGACGATAGAGATACGATAGTTATTACAGCGGATGTTGTTGAGTTTAGCATAAAACCATTGGATGGTTTGATTATCGATAATTGTGTTCAGATAGTAACAGACGTTCTTGATGGTGAAGTTGATGATTGTGGGCTTGGAAACTATGTTCGAGAAATCGAAATTCAAGATGCAGAAGGAAATAATTTGATCACTAAGCAAACAATTACTGTTATAAATAGTGAGCCGTTTACTGAAGATAATATTAAATGGCCTTTAGATTATGATGCAGTTGATTTATGCTCAGTTGATGATTTACAACCTGAAGATCTAGACCCTATTTATGGATTCCCTACATTTACTAACACTTCATGTAGCCAGGTAGGAATGCTTTACGAGGATGATTTATTTGATTTTAGTAGTGGCGACGAAGCTTGCTTCAAAATAAGAAGAACTTGGGTAGTAGCAGATTGGTGTCAAAAAGATGCTAATGGAAGTGCAATGGAATTCACTCACCAGCAGATCATTAAAGTAATTAATACAGAAGGACCTGAGATAACGGGTGATTGCACGAATAGAACTCAATGTAGCTTTAGTGATGACTGTTCACCTGACTTCATATCGTTAATTAATACAGCTGAAGATGATTGCACGGATAGTATCAATTTGATTTGGGAATATGCAATTGATTTTGACTCAAATGGAAGTATTGATGTTACAGGAATGACTAATGATGCAAGTGGTACATACCCACTTGGAACACACACTATTTTCTGGACGGTTCTTGATCAATGTGGAGGTGTAAGCAATTGTTCTTATACATTTGAATTGATGAATTGTAAAGAACCAACTGCTTATTGTTTGGATAATATCACTGCAAGTCTTACGCCTTGGGATGCTGATGGAGATGGAGAAGTTGATACAGAGAAATTATTCCTTAAGCCTTACATGGTTGATGCGGGATCACAGGCTGCTTGTGGAGGAAATGTGAGTTTGTCATTTAGTGATAATATCAATGATACAGTTCGTATTTACTCGTGCGAAGATATAGGTTTGAATACTGTTTTATTATGGGTGACTGATGACTTAGGAAATCAATCATTCTGCATAACTTCTATTGATGTTCAAGATAATAATGAAGTTGAATTCTGCGAAGATGAATTGATTTCTATGATTACAGGAAATGTTTCAACTTCTTCGCCTGTCGAAATGGAGAATGTAGAAATGGTGATGAATAGTGATGATAATATCATGACTGATGAAATAGGGGAGTATGCTTTTATGAACTTGGTTACGGGTGATACATACACAGTACATGCAGAAAAAGAAGATGATGCGATAAACGGTATTTCTGTTTCTGATATTCTTATTATTCAAAGACATATTCTGGGAATAGAACTTATGGATGATCCATATAAAATACTTGCTGCAGATGTGAATCAGTCGGAAAGTGTAAATGGAACAGACATACTTGTTGTTCGTAAATTACTCCTTGGACATTACGATGAATTCCCTGAAACTGAAGCGTGGAGATTCTATATGGAAGAGACGTTTATCGATGAAAATTGGCCTTGGGCGAATACATTACATGAATACTTTGAAAGTGCAGTGATAGGTGAAACTGAAGTGGATTTTGTAGGTGTGAAAATGGGAGATGTGAATCAATCAGGTGGTGTGAATGGATTTACAACGGATGACATCAATACGAGACAAAGTGTTGAATTTACTATAGAGAATAAGAAAGTTACTGCTGGAGAATTGATAAAGTTGCCAGTTGTTTTGGGTCAAGCCCAAAATATGATGGGTTTCCAATGGGAAGTGCAGTGGGATTACGATGCATGGGATATATTAGATGTTGTTTCAACGTTAGGTAATAGTACTTTTGAATACTTTGTGGATAGAGAAAATGGAGTATTGAGAGTTATCGCTGTAAATGAACTTGGTGTTGATTTAGAAACGAATAAGCCATTGTTTAATCTTTTGGCTCAAGCCAAAATAACAAGCACTACCCAACAAGTAATTTCAATTTCAGATAGACCAAGATTCCGTAATGAATGGATTTTGGACGGAAGTCCTAGCCCAATTATGCTAAATATCCAAGGAAATGAAAAAGTAGAGATTTATGGATTTGCAGTGTCACAAAACATCCCGAATCCATGGAAAGATCAAACAAGTATTTTTGTTGCTTCAAATGTTGATGGAAGAGGAAAAATGAAAATAATGGATCATTTAGGCGCGATTGTTTATGAAAGTGAAATTGCTTTATTGAAAGGAGAAAACGAAGTTGTAATTTACCCTGAAAGCTTGAATGCAAGCGGAGTGTATTACTATTCTGTAGAGTTAAATGGTGAGATAAGAATGAACAAAATGATATTATTAAGATAAGATTGAGTTTCAAAATGACTTCTTCTTTGTAGGCCTTCGACTAAGGAACAATAAGAAAGAAAGTTATCCCGACTGGAGTGAGATCCCAGTCGGGTTTTTATAAAAGAAAACTACACAATGAAACTTAAGATATAAGATTGAGTTTCAAAATGACTTTTACCTTGAAGACCTTCGACTAAGGAAAAATAGGAAAAAAGTTATCCCGACTGGAGTGAGATCCCAGTCGGTTTTTTTAGTTTATTGTATACTTGTCATTAGTAAACCACTTACTCCTTCTTGCGAGGTTGATAAATGGTTTTTCAACAAGATGGTAAAGTGCCGAAGCCGAAACTAGTGTTGCAATAATTACTGCGACTAATAAAACTCCAAAACCTAAGTAGTAATTCGGAAAATAGCCTATAAACTTATCCCAGTAATCCATCACAAAAACCACAAAAATCCAATGCATCAGATAAACAGAGTAAGATATTTTTCCAAGATATTTTAATGGGTTGATCTCTAGTAATTGTTGTGCTTTTTTGTTACTAATAATCCATAATAATATTATTGCACTTGCTAAACCTGTAAAATGGAAAAAATCCAGTTTTAATAGGTCTGCAATCTGTTGATATCCTCCTGGAAATGGAAACATTCGGTCTAAATGTCGAATCGAGAAAAAGATCACAGTCACCATGAGAATGACTAGATTCCAACGTTTGAATTTCCATGATTTCCAAGAGAAGGATTTAGCTTCATCATAATAATAAGCTAACAAAGTTCCAAGTACAAAATGCATCATGAACATGGAAATATAGCTACCCAGAAAAAGACAAATCGGTAAAAACCACCAAAGGATTTTCACTGATTTACGACCTGCAAGAATTAAGAATGGCATCAAAAGTGAAAGTGCCATTTCAACACCCAATGTCCATCCTGGTATATAATACTTATGAACGTTCCGTACCATAGTGTACTCTAAAACGAGCTCTTTGTTGTCAAATAGAAAAATATCCTGAAGAACACTAAGAATATTTCCATCCATAATATTTACTCGATTCCAATAAAGGAAATTCAGTATTATTGTAATGATAAATGCGGGATACAAACGCAGAATTCGCTTGTAAGTAAAACGCGGTAGGTTGATTCCTACATCCGAATGAAAATATTTGTAACTTAATACGAAACCACTAAGTACAAAGAAAAATGAAACCGCATCGCTGCCATTGAAAATTAGCGATGCTAAATGATACTTCGTATAATCACCCCATTTCCAACCAATAAAGTGATACACTACAACCAATAGTGCTGCAATACCGCGAACAGCATCAAGGTATTCTAGTCTGACCGTTTTATTTTTCATTCAATGACAAATGTAAAAAAAAGCATTCAATGCTTAATAATTTAGCACATAGTGCATAATTTGTCTTACAAATAATAAGACATGCAAGGAAGTTCAGTAGTTTATATAATTATGTAGTTTTAAAGAATCAAATTAGTAAGATGAAAGCCGAAGAATATAAAAAAATACTGATTGAAATATATGATTCTGTTGATGAACGGATGTTTGCATCAGAACTTTATTTCAAAGGGATAGGGAGAAAATAGCTATACTTGATTTATTATCCAAACTGTTAAAAGAAGGGTTGGTAGAATTTGATAGAAAGGACGATGCTTACTACTTAACGTTTGACTGATACGCGAAAGTTGAGGAGATTAAAATGTGTCAAGAAGAGGAAAAGAAGTGTCAGGATGAAAGGTATACGAAAGGGACAAGAAATAGGTTGAAGATGTTGATACTTGGAGGAGTTATGTTTTTTTGGCATACTATGGAATTAAGGAAATAAGAATAGCACCATCAGAAGATCTTTTAAAAGAAGAGTTATTGAAAGATGTTAAGGATAGGGTGGAAGATTTGGTAGATTCGTTGGGGGTGAAGTAAGGATTTAAATAAGGAGAAGATGAGCGGGGAGCGTGGAAGGAAAAGAGAAGGGTAATTTGGGTGGGAATAGAGTGTGAAAAGTGCAGGGTGAAAAGGGTTGAGGTTTTGTGTGGTGGGAGTTTCAGGTTTTCGTACGACGACAACAGATTAACTGATAATTTGAGACAATATATTAAGCTTTTTCATTATATTTTAATTGCTTTTATAAGCTCTGAATTACCTATACTACCAGGGTTTTAAAAATATTTTTAAAAAAGTTGTAAAAAACTGGAACGAAATGTGGGGTTCATTACACTAATAAGAAAATAAAGTAATGAAAAATACCCATGAATTATTACCCGGAGGATTTTATATGTTTGAAAGTTTAGCTTCCGCAAATTCTGTTTTCTTTAAATCAGAAAAAGAGATAAAAATATTTAAAAAATTATTTAAATTATATGTGTCTAGATATATGGATATCAATAAGTTGTATGTTGATGCAAGTGGATATCAAGCGGTTGTAAGAATAAAGCAAAGAAAGACACTCCTTAAGAACTATCGAACAGAATGCAATGAGAAAAAACGAGATCCAAAAAAAGAAATAGTAAAAAATCCATGGAGAATTATAAGTGAAAAGATGCGGATTTTTAAATCCATTTTTGTGAAAGCTATCAATAAACTTCGAGGTAGAGAAGGCGTTCTTGTCAAACATAGTTTTAAAAAGTACTATTTTGAATCGATTGAGGAATATAATCTATACGTAGTGGAAATGGAATCAGGAAAGCATATTTCATCACAGAGAAATCAGGAATATAGTTTAAGTAGATCGGACTCAAAGATATTGAATTGGATGAAATATCGTGCAGGTAAATGGGCTGAGAGTCTTTTGAGTATTAGGTTACAGGATTACGTAAGACGCAAATTAATTACTTTTAGCCTCTCTATCAATAACCCCTCAAAATCTACCTAAAAACTCACAAAATTCACACTTTATTTTAATCAATATCAGTGAACTACTACTATTCCTTATCTTTGAGTAAAACCGCTCTATGAAAAATTACTTCATTGTTTTGTTCTGTTACTTTTGGTTGTTTTTCGCACTGATTTTTGCTATTTCTAGTTTAAGTCAAATCTACTCAAATGCTAATTTTAGAAAAAATAACATGATACCTGTTATTGAATTTATTGAAAACCATAAAGCAAGTTTTAACAAAATTCCAACACTAGTAGAGTTCAATTCAACATACCACTCAAGTATGCAAGTTATTTATTACCCATCATATACAGATAAAGATGAATACTCCTTTGAAATTTGGAGAGGTGAATGGTTTGAATCATATAACTCTACTTCAAACTCTTTTAATCCTGAACATTCGGTTGTTTATTTTATTATACTAGGTGCAATATCTTTTTTTATCGGTATCATTCCGATTTCTTTATACTATCTTTTTAAACGAAAAGTATAATCGGAAACACTTTGCTTTAATCCATTGAATTATCTCAATTAATTAAGGAATATGACTCTTATACTTTTATCCCAACTTATTCTCTCTGCTATCTTCACTGGCTTAGTACTCTTAGTCCAATTAACGCATTATCCCACATTCAAATACATAGATTCCAATTCTTGGACTAAGTTCCATCAATTTCATAGCTCTTCCATATCCATTATGGCAATGCCTCTTATGCTCGGAGAACTAGGCTTAGCAGCATACACACTTTGGGCTCAACCCAATACTTTACACATTTTAGCATCTGTTTTCGTGGGAATAATATGGTTGAATACCTTTCTTCAAGCAGTTCCGTTACATGCCCAATTAGCAGATCAAAAAGATAGCAATAAAATCAAGAAATTAGTGAAGGTCAATAGTATCCGGACTATCTTTTCTACAGCAAGAACAATACTATTAGCCTATCTTGTTTTCAAACAGTTTAACTAGCCAAATTCGCTTATATACTTTCTAAATCTTCCATGATAACTGGCGTTTTTGGAAAGAGTAGATTCAATAGTATAGATAGAATTACGACGAACACACAACCTAATGCATTAAGCCATAAATAGCCGAAGTCTATGATTCCATATTTATCCAATGCAAACAATATCAAAACAAAAACTTCCCCAATTATAGCTGCTATGAATATGGCATTTCCTTTCACCCACTTGATGAAAAATGCGACCGCAAAGATCCCTAATATAACACCATAGAATAGAGAGCCTATTATGTTTACAGCTTCTATTAGATTATCAAACAATGTTGCGAAAGATGCGAAAAGTAAGGCTAGAAGTCCCCAAATCGCAGTTCCGTATTTTGCGGCTTTTAAATAATGTGAATCCTCTTTCCCTGGAGCTATGGATCTTCGGTAAATATCTGAAACACTACAAGTCGCTAAGGCATTTAATTCAGCACTTGTTGATGACATAGCTGCAGCTAAAATCACAGCTAATAATAGACCTACCAATCCCGTTGGAAGATTATTCGTTATGAAGGTAATAAAGACGTAATCAGTATCTTCTTTTTCTAATTTTAAGGCCTTATCCTCTTCATTTAATTTATCTATAATCTCATCAACTTTCGATTTTTGAGCTTTCTCTTGTTGTACATATATCGCAACAGTTGATTGTGCTGCATCAATACCTTCATTAGTCTTAATCGCTTTATCAAGTTCATAGATTGCGTCTGCCTTTAATGAAATCGTTTGAGCATGCTCGTTTTCTAGTCTCTCGTAATCTGCAGCATAAGATGATTCTTTAATGATGTCAACATTGCCATTATTGAAATGGAGTGGGGCAGGATTGAATTGGTAAAACATAAAAACCATGATCCCTACCAACAAAATACCTATTTGCATCGGTACTTTAAAAATACCATTGAAGAGTAATCCTAGTCTACTTTGAGTTAAAGTTTTTCCTGATAAATAGCGTTGAACTTGTGATTGGTCTGTACCGAAATAACTTAAAAATAAGAATGTTCCTGCTAATATTCCCGACCACATATTGTATTTCTCTTTAACATTCCACTCCCAATCAATCACATTCATTTTTCCCATCTTTCCTGCAATATCCAAACTATTTCCTAGGGATATTTCAGGTGGTAACTTATTTACAATTACAAGAAATGCTGCAAACATCCCAGCAAGAATAATAATCATTTGTTGCTTTTGTGTTTGACTTACAGCTACCGCACCACCCAAAACAGTGTATAGAATGACCAACAAACCTATAATAATTGTGGTCCACTGAAGATTCCACCCAAGTATCGTAGAAAGTATAATTGATGGAGCAAATATGGTCAATCCAGCTGCTAAACCTCTTTGGATAAGGAAGAGTACACTGGTTAAAGTTCTTGTTTTTAGATCAAACCTATTTTCAAGATATTCATACGCTGTAACAACATTTGTCTTATAATATCTAGGCAACACCCAGATACAAAGAATCACCATTGCAATCGGTAAGCCTATATAGAATTGTGCAAAACGCATTCCATCATCATAAGCTTGGCCAGGCGTGGAAAGAAAAGTAATGGCACTTGCTTGAGTAGCCATCACCGACAATCCTATCGTCCACCATTTCAAGTCTTTATTTCCTACAAAATACGATTGACTATTTTTAATCTCACGCATTTTATAGATACCAAATGCTACAATCGCTGATAGTATAGTAAATAAAACAATCCAATCAATAGTATGCATTAGCTGTAGATATGTGTAACATAAGAGAAAAAAGCAATAAGAAGTACATTCAACAATAATACTGCTATGTAAAGATTACGCCAACTTCCTAAAATTGGTGGTTTTTCATCTTCTATCATGGTCTGAGTATTTGTCCATATGAAATAAGATTTGCGAATAAACGATACGCTCCAGGCACACCTGCTGGTAATTCTCTAAAGAAGCTGTAACCTGTATACACAAAGTGGCCTTCACCATATTCAGCAACTAGAAGCCCTCCTTCAAGCCCTTCTTCTCCTTTGTCATGTGAACTAAGTAAGGGTGTGTAAGCCTCATCCCATTCATCTGGAAAATACAATCCTCTTTCCTGAACCCATCCATCGAAATCCTTCTCCGTAATTTTATTTGGATAGTTTAAAATAGGATGCTCTTTGTCAAGAATTGTAACTTTCGCAAATTCATCAGTTACCCGCTTTCTACTTAATTTCATAGGATAAGGTCCTAGCTCTTCCGACTTTAATCTTCTGCTCGTATTATATTGAGTGACAACCGTCCCGCCATTTTTCACATAATCCATCAATGTATTGTGGTGGAATTTCATATTGTCTATCACATTATATGCTCTAATTCCCACAATTACTGCAGAATATTTATATAATACTTCGGCTCGAATATCATCCTCTGGAATCACATCAACTTGATAACCAATCGCTCTTAAAGCCTCAGGAATTTTATCTCCAGCTCCCATAATATACGCGACTTTATTACCCACTGATTTGATGTCAATACATATGTTGTTGATCACATTTGGCTGCAATACTTGTTGTGTGGGAATGTGGTCATATTCAACTGTTACCAGCTTATCAGTGTACTTTTCCCCGTCAACGTCAACAATAAAAGACATGTTACTTGGGTCTTGAATTTTTGGCGCAGTAACTTCTATATCGATATATGCTTTTTGATTTTTTGAGTCAAGCTCAAAAGGGATTTTTTCAGGTGTAACAGTCCATTTTGAATCGTAACAAGGGATTAAGGTACCTTTCACATTGTCCTTCCCAGCAGTTACTTCAATACGCATTTTTTGAGTTTGGCCAGGACTAAATATTATAGTCTCATTCTTTACTTCTGCGTAGGCTGGTGCCAAAATATCGAAAGGTTCATATACTTCTCCTTTCACAGGATCACCCTTTTTCATGACTAATGGTCGTTCCCATACCAATGTATTATCACCTTGTCGAAGTGTGAAAGTTATAACAATAGGGTCCGGTGAAGTAGGCAAACCGATCAAATCTTTATTGTCAACTTTATACATCCCTAGTGTCCCTTGCTTTCTCAACCAATAAGCAGAACTAAATTTTGTGTCTTTAGAAACAACATACTCTTCTTCGAAGTCAAGTCCTTGATTATTTGCAAGCATAGCTTTGGGCTTTAAAGATATTCCAGCTGGATTGGAAACGATAGATTCTAACGTCCATTTTAAAGGGCTCCTATTTATAGCTTCTATATCAATCGTTGTTTTTTCTCCTGGCGCTAAGGACATTTGATTTGTATATGCATCAAGGAACAAACCACTACATGCAACAATCAAATTATTCACTTCATCAAGCTTTCTTTCTCTCCATATACTCTTATCAAGTGCTTTTAATCTGTTCTGAATTTCAAAAAGGATTTCAACTGATTCATAAGGAGATAATGGATTGAAATTCGCAGATAATTGCTCTGCTAATTCCTTTATTTTTCCGCTTTTATCTATCCTGTCAAATGTTGTTTCTATCCCCGAAAATACATCATCCTTGCTAGTTGGTCTTGAGCCATCTAGAAACTCCATATATTCCGTGTATTCTCCTCTGGATCCGGTTGACCCAAAACCTTGACATTTGTGCTGTGAGCGTGATTCTGCTGCTATCTCAGTGTTTGATTTTCCTTTTAAAGGATAATAAACACCAATGTCTGCTGAATATAAATTTGTTTTATCTGCTTCCGCAAATTTTTCCCTGCTTCCGTAAAACCACCAACTCGTGTTGAAAAATATACGCTCTGCTTTGTGCGCAGGGTATTTTTTCAATTGCTCTGGGTATAGATTTTTGTCATCACTTATCCCAAAAGCTTCAAGACCAAGCATCGCCGAACCTGTATGGTGACCATGCGTTCGACCAGGTGTTTTATGATCAAATCTATTAATGATAATGTCTGGTTGGAATTTTCTAATTGTTAGAATTACATCACTTAATACCTCTTCTTTATTCCATATCTCGAATGTTTCATCAGGATGTTTTGAATAGCCGAAATCGTTTGCTCTTGTAAAATATTGTGTTCCTCCATCGATTCTTCGTGCTGCCAATAACTCTTGAGTCCTTAAAACACCGAGCATTTCTCGTATTTCAGTACCTATTAGATTTTGACCTCCATCACCTCTTGTAAGTGATAAATATGCAGTTTCTGCTTTTACATGATTAGCCATGTACGAAATCAGTCTTGTATTCTCATCGTCGGGATGTGCTGCTACATATAACACTGATCCTAGAAATCCTAGCTTCTCTATATGTTGTTGTATATCTGCACTTGTCCATTTTTGTGGCGCTTGTGCTTTGACCATAATTGGAATAGTCAAAAGTAGTATTAGTAATAAGGTAAATAAATTATGTTTCTTCATAATAACCTAATTTCGAGTTAATTGCACAATTTAATTTAAGACTCTTTTGTGTATTTTATCCCTGCTATTTAATAAGTCAACAATAAATATTTGCTGATATATCACGAAATTAATTCAATACTTATAGACGTCTTATGTGAGTAGATGAAATCATTAACACATAATAAACTAGACTCTTTTGAGTTAGTTCAACTGTAAAATATGATAATTTTGTAAATATATAGTTAGTTAAGAAAAGTGTGGTCCTTTATGATGTTTTAATCTTAAGGTTTTTGTAAATTATAAGTTTTATGACAAATAAATTTTGAGAGTGTGTGATTTATAGAATTGAGACAATACATTCTATAATGTAATATATGTTAAATATTATGTAGATTAACACGTTTAAATACTAAATTTGTATATATTGCGTGTGAAATTGATAAACTACTCACTCTACTTTTTATGCTAATATTTGTACTAGGACTATTCTTTGTGCTATTCGGAATTCTTGCAGTTAACCTTAAGAAATACGTTTAGGAAGAATATTAATTATTAAAGCCGTTTAACCAATCGCTGGTAACGTGCCATTCTCTTCTGCTTCATTACAATCTCCATCTGGAGTATTGCCACATACAGAGCAATTACCGAATTCGTCTTTAAGCATCGGATTATTCGTTGCACAACTTCCTCGAAATTCATTTCCTGTTACTATTTGTCTGATATTGATAAGCACGAAGCTTAATCCAAAGACTACGAAGATTATAAGGAATACATATAGAAATGACATAATTGATTTTTTACAAAATTCTTACTAATTATCTATATAAACAAGTTTACATTGAATTTAGTTTATCACACTTCTTTCAATGTCATTTCTACTTACTGTTAAGCTAGAAAACGTATTTCACATTACAATTCATTAATTTATAGTTTCCTTCTCGCAACAATCTACAGTGTAGAGGATTTTGTACTTTTACTAAATACAAAACTTAAATATGAGATTTTTCCTCCTTTGCGCTCTTTCATGCCTTACTTTCATTTCTTGCAATAATCAGTCTACAAAATCAAATCAAGCTAAAGATTCAGCTTCTAAAATTGAGTATCCCGATGAAATGGTAAAAGTGTTTGATAAACATGGGGGATTAGATCAATGGAAGAAGATGAAGTCAATGAGTTACGAAATTGTAAAGGAAGAAGGAAATGAAAAGCAAGAAATTGACCTCCAATCTCGTATTGAAATAATAACAGCTGCAACATTTGAATCAGGCTGGGATGGAGAAAATTATTGGGCGAAAGCAGATACTTCTTACAAAGGGAATCCTATTTTTTACACGAATCTTATGTTTTATTTTTACGCCATGCCTTTTGTATTGGCTGATGAAGGTATTGTTTTTGATAAATCGGAACCACTAACATTCGAAGGAACATCTTATCCAGGATTCCGCATTTCTTATGGAGATGAAATAGGTGTGAGTCCTGAAGATGAATATTTCATCCACTACAATCCAAATACTTTTGAAATGGAATGGTTAGGTTACACAGTTACTTATTATTCAGGAGAAAAGAGCGATAGAATTAAATGGATACGTTACGACGATTGGGCAGAATTCAATAGATTGATACTTCCTAATTCGCTTAGTTGGTACAAAACTGAAGATGGTGAAATTACTGAATTAAGAAACACAAGAAATTTCCAAAACATCATCGTTTCAGAAAATGCTTTTCCTGGAAAAACGTTTGATATGCCTGAAGGCGCTAAGGTTTTTGAAAGAGAATAAGAATTAGATAAGTTTACATTCTATTTATAATCACTTTGAATATTAAGACTATCTTTGCCGCTTTAATAAAAGAGCGTATGTTAATTAAACAAAATCCTACTAAAACTAGGTCTTGGGAAGCGTTAGCTAGACATTTTGAACTAGTAAAAGATAAAAGTTTATTAAGTTATTTCAAGGATAGCCCATCTAGATTTGATGATTTTTCAATAGCTTTTGAAGATATCTTTGTTGATTATTCGAAGAATCACATTTCAAAAGAAACCATGAAATTATTCTTGGATTTCGCTGATGAAATGAACCTTCAAGATGGCATAAAAGCAATGTTTTCAGGTAAAGAAATTAATGAAACAGAAAGCCGTTCTGTTTTACACATTGCATTAAGATCAACAAACACTTCACCAATATTTATTGACGGTGAGGATGTAAAACCAAAAGTGAAAGAGGTACTTACTCAAATGAAGAATTATGCGGATAAATTCCACAATAATAAATGTTTGGGCTTTAGCCAAAAACCTCTGAAAAATATAATTAATATAGGTATTGGAGGCTCGGACTTAGGTCCAGTAATGGTTACAGAAGCTTTAAAACCATATTGGAAAGAAGGTGTAAACATTAGTTTTGTCTCAAATGTAGATGGAACGCACATTGCAGAAGCTTTGAAAAATGCTAATCCTGAAACTACCTTATTCATTATAGCTTCTAAAACCTTTACAACGCAGGAAACGATGACTAATGCTCGAACAGCTAAGCAGTGGTTTCTTGAAAACGGTGGAACAGAAGAAACAGTCGAAAAGCATTTCATTGCTTTATCAACGAATGCAAAAGGTGTGGGTGATTTTGGTATTGATACAGCTAATATGTTTCCTTTTTGGGATTGGGTAGGAGGGAGATATTCCCTTTCTTCTTCGATAGGAATGTCTATCGCATTGACTGTGGGCTTTGATCATTTTTCAGAATTATTGAAGGGGCTTGGTTCAATGGACGAACATTTTCAAAATACTTCTTTAGATGCTAATCTTCCTTTTATTTTAGCTTCAATCGGAATTTGGTATAACAATTTCTTTGGGGCAGAATCCGAAGCTATTTTGCCTTATGATCAATACATGCATCGTTTTCCTGCATACTTCCAACAAGGTAATATGGAGAGCAATGGTAAGAGTATAGATCGTTCAGGAAATCCTGTTGATTACGAGACTGGTCCTATCATTTGGGGTGAACCCGGTACAAATGGACAACACGCATTCTATCAGCTTATTCATCAAGGTACAAAGTTGATTCCGTGTGACTTTATTGCTACAGCACAAAGTCATAACCCGCTTGGAGACCATCACAAAAAGCTTTTATCTAATTTCTTTGCCCAAACCGAAGCTTTAATGTCGGGTAAGTCAAAAGAACAAGTTATTAAAGAATTTAAATCGAAAAACATTGATCCAGAATCTTATGAAAAATTGGTTCCATTCAAGGTTTTCGAAGGAAACAAGCCAACGAACTCTATATTAGTCAAGAAATTGACTCCTTACACTCTAGGGCAACTTATTTCGATGTACGAGCATAAAATTTTTGTTCAAGGTTATTTATGGAATATTTTTAGCTTTGATCAATGGGGTGTTCAGTTAGGCAAAGAACTTGCTAATAAAATTCTTCCAGTTCTAGAATCTGGAAATACTGAGCATGTTGGAAATACATCAACAAAAGGTTTGATAGAGACATATAAACGAATGAGTTAAATTGCTTAAAATGGAAAAAACATACGATTTTGGCTTGGTTGGACTAGGTGTGATGGGCCGAAATTTTATATTAAATGTTGCCGATAATGGGTTTACTGCTTTTGGAAATGATGTTGATAAGGAGAAAGTTGATGCCTTGATATTTGAAGGTGGTAACCAAGAAATAGTCAATGCCTCTATTGATGTTAGTGTGTTTTTAAACGCTTTGACTAGTCCAAGAAAAATAATGCTTTTAGTTCCCGCAGGGAATGTAGTTGATCAAGTTATTGAGCAATTATTACCGCATCTTGACAAAGGTGATATTATTATTGATGGTGGAAATTCATTTTTCACTGATACTGATAGACGTGAACAATACCTTAAATCAAAGGGTATTAATTTCTTTGGTTCAGGAGTTTCTGGTGGTGCTAAAGGTGCAAGAAGAGGTCCTAGTATTATGCCTGGTGGATCCCGAGAAGCATACCAACATTTGAAGCCTATTTTTGAAGCTGTTTCTGCAAAGTTTGAAGGTGAACCTTGTGTAACATATTTAGGCCCAAAATCTGCCGGAAATTATGTAAAAATGGTTCATAATGGTATTGAATATGGCATGATGCAGTTGACTTCTGAAATCTATGATATATTGAAGAATGTTGGAGGTTTTTCTAATGCTGAATTACATCAAGTTTACGCAAAATGGAATAGTGGTCGTTTACGCTCATTTCTTGTAGAAATAACTTCTAAAATTTTCAATCAGAAAGATGATATTACTGACGCTGATCTAGTCGATATTATTTTAGATAAAGCAAAACAAAAAGGTACAGGTAAATGGACTTCACAAAATGCTATGAACCTTGGAATTCCAGTTCCTACGATTGATGTTGCTGTTAGTATGAGAGAGATTTCAGCCTTGAAAGACTTACGTCAAAAGGCCGAAAAATTATATGGAAAACCTGAAGTTTCTAAAGTTGATAAAGATAAGCTAGAATCACTTTGTGAACAGGCATTGTACTTTTCATTTATTATGGCTTATACCCAAGGTTTACATCAGTTAGCAGAGGCTAGCAAGGAATATGCTTATGAACTTGATTTAGCTGAAATAGCTAAAATATGGAGAGCAGGGTGTATAATTCGAGCGGAATTACTTGATGATATTATGAAAGCATATCATGCAAATCCTTCTCTCGAGAATCTCTTACTTTCTGAGGATTTCGTGCCCAAAGTTAAAGAAGCTACTACTGCTGTACGAGAATTGGTATCGATTGCAAGTTCAAATGGGATTCCACTGCTTGGTGTGTCAAACTCTTTGAGCTATTTTGATGCTTTTACTTCAGGTAGATTACCATTGAATCTCATTCAATCCCAACGTGATTTTTTTGGCTCACATACTTATGAGCGCGTCGATAGAGAAGGAATATTTCATACTGAATGGGAAGCGTAATTGTTAGCATATTTTCCGTTAGCATCGTGATGCTAAATCGATTGGTCATGCTTTTCTCCTTGACTCTCTTTGGATAATTACTGAATTTTAACTGCAATTATATAGTACAATCTATATACCTTTTTTAATCCAATTTATTCATTCTATCATAAATTACGATACTTCCTGCATTTGCTACATTCAAAGATTGTTTGCCAGGCAAATAGATTAGTTTTTGGCATTTCTCAATAAGTTTTTTAGGTAGGCCATTATTTTCTGATCCTAGAAGGTACATCGCTCGATAGGGATGTTCGAAATCTTTTATAGGTTCAGCTTGGGCATCCATTTCAATTCCTACAACCTGACAGCTATAAGGGACAGTTTCTAAGAATGCATCAATGGTTTTATATTGGAAAAGCGGGATTTTTGACCAAACTTTAAAAACATCAGAATTCTGTTTTTTATATTTTGCATCAATAACAAAGATAAAACTAGCTCCTAGAACAAAAGCTGTTCGCCATAGTGAACCTACATTTTCTTTGGTTTTCGGCTTATAAATTCCTATTCCAAAGTATCTTTCTTCCTTAGCATCCCAACTTTTTTTCCGCATTACATCTTTTTGTGGCAAAATATACATTATTTGGCTTAAAGTGGATTCTATTAGGATTTGATTGTTGAGTAATCATAGCAAATACAGTAGTTGAGTTGCAGGTAAATCGGGTGAGATGTAATTGCGTTGGGCGATAGAAGCTTACCTAGTAGAAGTAAATGATACTCTAATAGACAACATTCTTCCCTTTAAATCTCTTTTGCTTTTTCCCATAAAACGTCCATTTCTTCAAGAGTCATGTCTTTTAATGGTTTTGTTGCTTGTGATTCAATAAACTCAAATCTGGATTTAAATTTTCTATTGGTCTTTTCCAATGCAGTTTCTGGATCAATACCCAAATAGCGTGCGTAATTAATAAGTGAAAACAACACATCTCCAAATTCTTCCTCTTGCTTTGATTTATCGGATATGTCTATTGCTTCTTTTAATTCAGACATTTCTTCTTCTACTTTTTTCCACACATCTTTAGTTTCTTTCCACTCAAATCCCACTTTGGCAGTCTTTTCTTGCATTCTGAAGGCCTTAACTATTGCGGGCAAGCCTTTGGGGACACCCCCCAAAACACTTCGATTTCCTTCCGACAACTTTATTTGCTCCCAATTTCTTTTAACTGTTTCTTCATCTTCAGCCACGACATTTCCATAAATATGTGGATGACGTCGAATAAGTTTATCACAAACATCATGAATGGCTTTGGAAATATCCCATGCTCCTTGTTCCGAAGCAATCTTAGCATAGAATACCATATGTAACATTAAATCACCGACTTCCTCCTTGATTCCATTTATGTCTTTATCTAAAATAGCATCAGCTAATTCATAAACCTCTTCTATAGAAAGAATTCTTAATGATTCAAATGTCTGTTTTTTATCCCAAGGGCATTTTTCTCTAAGATCATCCATTATTGTTAATAAACGCGAGAATGCTTTTTCTGAATTTTCCATATTTCGTTTTGCAGCAGATTGTAGGGTTAAATACTCTTATGTACGATGACAAAATTATACTATAATGCCTCATTTGTTACTTCATCTCAAACATTATTTTGCAAATGTTAAAATTTCTGGCTTAGTTTTTGCACATATTATAAAAAAGTCTAATATAAAAACACTTAAAATGAAGGGATTTACCAAACTACTTTGCTTATTTACTTGCTTTTCCATAGCATTTGTTAGCTGCGATTTTCAACAAAACAATCATTATAAGCCTTTGTCACTCAAAGATTCTAAAATTCCTACGTATTCGAAAATCGAAAAAACTCAACAGATAAAAGATCGTCTTGAAC
>CAZMKA010000021.1:0-8094 GCA_964566605.1 uncultured Saprospiraceae bacterium
TTTTCGACGAAGAATATTGAATACCATTTCTACTCTAATTTTTCCGCCATTATAGGGTTCAATCTGTATAAAATAAGAATTAGGATAATTTGTGTGAATGGCTAATATATCCCATCCATTTCCAGCGTAACTTTATTATTCAATTATTTCATAACTAATTATCATAAAGTAAAAAGCCTTCAACTCATTACGAGTGAAGGCTTTTAATAAGTATTTATATTTTATACTAGTAGTTGTTTCTTACTCTGAAACTTTTGATGATATAGCAATCTTCACAATCAGTTTTGATAAGTGTAACACTAGCTTTGTTCTGTATTTCGTTAAGTAGCTTTTTCAAGTCTTTCGTGTTAATGTCAACTGGAATCCTTTTATTCCAGTCAAAGTTATCACCATTCGGAACTGCATGTCCATTACTCAAAGTATATATACGATTAACGATTTCTCTTACGCTATATAGTTTTTTAACTTCTTTGAACTCAAATGTTAGTTCTTTCGGTTCAGGAAGTGGAGTTGTTTCTGTGAAAGCACTTCCATCATAAGAGAAACTTTCGCCTTCATTGACCTTTACCGCTTTACTTGTATCTTGAACATCGAAGAAATTGATAAGTCCTTCTATATTCTTTACTGAAGTAACACTAGGGTCTAGTGCATTCACTTCATATACAGTTCCTAATGCTTGAACACCAGCTAAGGCTGTTTGCACTATAAAAGGTTTATTTGGATTTGGTGTCACATCAAAAGTGGCAATTCCATCCAAGATTACAACCCTTTCATTTTTATTCTCAAATGTTCTCGGATAAGTCAGTGAAGCTCCTTCTTGAAGAGTAACTTTTGTATTGTCCGGTAACTCTAAGTTAAGACCATCTGCTTGTGCAAGATGTGTAATCTCATTTCTAGGCCATAAGAAGTAAGCACTAATTACAAGTAATAACATACTAGCTGCTAACATTGCTGGCCTTAGCTCTTTCCATAAAGAAACTGGCTTAATTCTACTTTCTGAATTGTCTAACGGGATAACTTTAGCCTCATCTGTTGATTTAGATTCTTGAGAATCTACTAATTCCATGAATGTAGTCCATTCAGTATCAACATTAAATAACTTGATTCCTTTGGCTTGGGAAGATTCATTATAAATATCCTCCGTTAACTTAAAATCACGAGGATTTTTAGCTATCCATGATTCCGCAAAAGATAATTCTTCAGCTGAACATTGGTTATTGAGGTATTTTAATATTATTTCTTCCTGTATCATAATTTTAATATATGAGTCTCCAGTAGTAATTCGGGGTAAAAACTTACTTTAATATACGTTTCTGTTTATAAGACGTTACTAAATTTCATTACCCACATATTTATGGAACTTAACTTATAATTTTAACGTTTCAGATAATTCGGTACGTAATAAAACGAGTGCTCTTGCTATGTTACTTTCAACAGTTCTCTTCGAAATATCCATATGATTGGCTATCTCTTCATAAGTTAATCCTTCAAATTTATTTAGTTCAAATATTTGTCTTGTCTTAGGTTTCAAAACAGAAAGAGCTTCAACAATTTTCGTTCTTAAATGAAAACTATCCGCATCTCTAGAAACTTCTTCCTCTATGATTTCAATTCGTTCGATATTATCATCTAACACTACATTCATATTAGACTTATATTTTCTAATATGATCCAATGCCGAATTTTTAGCTACTTGATATAAGTAACTTTTGGGAGATGAAGTTACATCTATTTTATCTCGTCTATTCCAAATTTTCATAAATGTGCCTTGAATAATATCCCTTGCCTCATCCATGTCATTTACATAACGTGAATAAATAAAGTTGACCAATCCATTATAATGTAATTGGAATAACTTCTTAAACTCTTCTATATTCTGAAAAATAATTACCATAAAGAAACTATACTTTATTTTATGTATAGATTTATCCTATTGAATTAAACCATTCTTGAAACTTATCACCCAAAATTGGTAGTGGCTCCATTTTACCACCAATAGCATTGATTAAACTTATAACCCATGCAACTACACAAACAAAACCAGTAATAATTGCTAATAATGATCCTATAAATGGAATTATTAGTAAGATACTAGTCGCTACACTAATTGAAATTAAACCAAGTGTTTGTCTGATATAAAAAGATGCAAAAATATCTTTTTTCTCACTATTATTTACAAGAGCGATAATCCATCCTATAAATGTAAAATGCGATACAATTGCTGTAGTTTTGCTGTCCAATGTAGTTTTTTTTACCAAATTAAAGAAATACTGATATTCCGCAAAATCAATTAGAATAAATAGCTTAAAAACACGTATTAATAAAGCAAATTCGTGTAATTTAATATTTAGTCATTCAATATCTCATGAATCCAATTAGACAACAGAAACATATTCCTTTAAGTTCCCATGAAAAGTGGAATGTTAAAACTCATGCTTTAGGAATTCTGTTTGCACTATGCGCTTTTCCTATTTTATTGGTTAAAAGTTATGAATTACAGCCTATTTCTGTAATTACAGGTACAGTTATATATGGTGTTTCATTCTTATTTTTATTCATTTCTTCTACTACTTATCACTATATAAGGAATGAGAAATTAAAAGACACCTGGCAGAAAATTGATCACATCAGTATTTATTTTATGATCTCAGGAACTTATGTTCCTTTTATGTTAGAATATATTTCAGTAAGTAAGGCAATCATATTCTTATCAATTATGTATTTCCTTGTTTTCTTAGGAACCGTTTTTAAACTGTTCTTTATTAATAGGTTTGAAAAATTTAGTGTTTTTCTTTACATATTCCTTGGATGGATGATAATTTTTATAGCAAAATCATTTTTTGGAAACGCTTCTTTACTCGTTTCTGTTTTGGTAATACTAGGAGGAGTATCTTATACAGGTGGGGTTTATTTTTATGTTAGGGATAAAAATTATGATCACACAATATGGCATATTTTTGTGCTTTTAGCTAGCATTCTTCATTTTCTAGCAGTTTACTTTATATATTAAATGAATAAAAACGATAACAAAGAAATATTACTGATTGACAATTTTGATTCATTCAGTTACAACATCGTAGAACTTCTTCGCTCCATCAAAGGTATTAATCTAACCATTCGGAAAAATGATGATTCTAGTATTTTTAAAGATACATTTGATGGTATAATTATTTCGCCTGGCCCTGGTTTGCCTGTAGAGGCAGGTTTCTTGCTGAAAGCTATCGAATTTAATCATAAATCTACTCCTATTTTGGGAATATGTCTTGGTCTGCAAGCTATTGTAGAACATTATGGCGGAGAACTAAAACAACTACCAAAGGTATTTCATGGTATTCGTGATAAGGTTAAGCTTTTGGACGAGCATAGCGAAAGTCCTCTTTTTAAAAATATACCAACTTCTTTCTTTGCTGGAAGATATCATTCTTGGGTCGGGGCCCAAAATCAATTACCTGAAGAGCTCCGTGTTACAGCATTAGGAAGTGATGGTGAAATTATGGCTATTGAAAATAAAGCTGATAAGGTGTATGCTGTGCAATTTCATCCCGAATCATATATGACTGAATACGGACTTATTATGCTTCAAAATTTCATACATTTGTTAAGTCGAAAAGAAATGACTCCTGCTTTAGGCTCGAGTTCAAAAAGTTAAAATCACAACAATGAATCAATTCGGAACCAATTTTCGATTATCAATTTTTGGAGAATCACATGGAGCTGGTGTAGGGATCACTCTTGATGGCATTCCTCCAGGAATACCCTTGAAATTAGAGGATTTCACAAAAGATATTCTTAGAAGAAAAGCTGGCGCCAAAGGCACAACTCCTAGAATAGAAAAAGATGCTCCGAGCTTTTTGTCGGGTGTATTTAATGAGCACACAACTGGTGCTCCTCTTACGATATGGTTCGAAAATACCAATACTCGTTCCAAAGATTATTCTAAACTCAAGACACATCATCGTCCTGGTCATGCTGACTTTACCGCGGAAAAAAAATATAAAGGCTTTCAAGATTTCCGTGGAGGAGGTCATTTTTCAGGTAGACTTACTTTATGTCTCGTAGCAGCAGGTGTCGTAGCAAAAAAAATATTAGACGATGATATTAATGTTTCGGCTAAATTGATAGAAGCAGGTGGAAACTCGAATATTGAAGATGCAATAAATAATGCTATAGAAACACATGAATCTATTGGTGGTATTATAGAATCTACGACAACTGGTCTTCCTGTGGGAATAGGAGAACCGTTTTTTAACAGTGTAGAATCTATTATCGCTCACCTTGTATTTGCAGTTCCCGCAACTAAAGGAGTTGAGTTTGGTTCAGGTTTCGAAGCT
This sequence comes from uncultured Saprospiraceae bacterium, assembly GCA_964566605.1. Classification (GTDB taxonomy): domain Bacteria; phylum Bacteroidota; class Bacteroidia; order Chitinophagales; family Saprospiraceae; genus JAHDFB01. The sequence continues at coordinate 4,332 of CAZMKA010000021.1, forward strand.
GCAAAAATGACTGGTTCTCAACATAATGATAATTTTATTGACGAAAAAGGAACAACAGAGACAAATAATGCAGGTGGAATAAATGGTGGAATAACCAATGGAAATCCTTTTGTATTCAGAGTTGCAATAAAGCCTACATCTTCTATTTTCAAAGGTCAACAAACTTATAATAAAGAGTCAGGTAAAGTCGAAGAATTGAAAATTGTAGGAAGACATGATGTGTGTATTGCATTGAGAGCTCCTGTTGTAATAGAAGCAATCTCTGCGATTGGTTTAGCGGATTGTTTTCTTACTTCGTTAGTTAATAGCTAAGCTAAGTTCAATCTGTTTTAATACATATACATTCTATAAAAAAAGCATTACTGAATACATTATGCCCCTGCTAAATACTTGAATTACTAATTACCTTGAACTAAAGGAGAAACACGCTCTGGTTTATCAATCGTCATTACAATAATCTTCCCCCATTGTTCTACTTTACCTTCGAAACATAATTCCTTATTAACGTAATATACTATGGGGTCAAAGGGGAATTGTTCGAGTTCTTCTTTTCTGACCATAATAGAAAATACTTGATTAGGATATTTTTTGTCGATATTCAACCAAGCATGTCCTTTTCTACTGTATCTCGAATCAACAACTGTACCACACACATGAATTTTTTTATTCGAACCCGCTTGTTTAATTCCTGCTGTTGAATTGAAGTATTTATTTGGCAAAATCGATTGTAATATCGGCTCTATATCACCAGAATCTTTTATTTCAAACCATGCATCTAATTCATAACTCTCTTCCATTGCCTCGTCAATATTAGGAAAAAAGTTATAACCTGTTAAGGCTTCTATTTCATCAACAGACTTCACATATGATTCGAGTGATTCAGATAACTTGTTGTTATTCATGAGGAAGCCTATCGTTCGACCATTCGTAGGATCAAAGGCTATTTTTATAAATTGTTCAGGGATGGAAACCCCATTTGGGGATTGTTTTATTTTTGGTAAATCATCTTTTAAGATAGGTGCAGTTATTAAGACTAGTTTTACATTATTGGAAATGACATATTTACGTAACATCGCTTCAAGATCCGCCCATTTTCCTCTATTAAATTGAGGTGCTTGAGGTGAAATATTCGAGTAATAATAACTTTCTGACATTGCTTCACGAGACCAACGGAAATCTGCTGAAGGAGCAAGGTGCCCTCTATCATAGCCATAGCTAAAATATCGTTTATCTCCTTCTTTTGAAGCATCATAAGCGTAATAATCAATCGAGTCTGTAGTTCCAGTTTCAACTAAAGGATCCATTCGAAAATCATTCGTTCGTTTCGAACCTAGTTTTTTAACATCAGGTAATATTACGTGAGCAACCCACTTAGCTTGCTCATGTTCTTCTGAATATTCAAAAGCATATGCTTTATGCTTTTTATAATTTTGGGAAGGCAAACCATACGTTTCTAAATCATCTATAATCAATTCACAACTCAGGTCATTATAATTATCCCATAATTGGGTTTTCAAAGTTTCGATCCATTCAAGGCTATCTTTTATTTGGACAATACGTTCATTTACATTTTGGGCGTAAGCCAATAAAGGGAAAAGAAAAATTGAAGTTATAAATAAGATCTTACGGATTATCATACCGCAAAATATGAAAAATTCAATAAGTAAAACGCTTTATATCATTCATCAAGTAGTTAAAAGAAATGTTATACATATCGTTTTGGGCTCGAGCCCAAAAAAGAAGTGTATTAAAGAACTTGATACAAATAGACACTTTAGCTTAGAAAAATTATTATTTTGAATTTAATAAAGACAGTAATTCATATCGCGTAGAAACATCAAAAGTAAAGAACAATCGTTTTTGGTATGTCTTAATTGTGTTTATACTTATGTTCAATTGATTAGCTGCTTCTTTGTAAGATTTGCCTTCATAAAACGCTAGCAATATTGAATATTCTCGATCAGTCAACTCTACTTTGTGCTTTTTCTCCAAGGTTGATTTACTGAAAGAATTGGTTTTAATCTCGCTTTCATATTTATATAAAGCTAACTCAATATTCACCTTTAAATCGTTCTCGTTAAATGGTTTAACGATGTATCCATAAGGCATGACTTTTTTAGCATTTTCCAGTGTTAAAGGATCTGTATGTGAAGTTAAAAAAACGAAAGGCGTATTATACTTTTCTTTAAGTATTTTAGCAAGATCAATTCCGTTCAGACTTCCTTTAATATTAATATCTAACAATACTAAATCTGCTGGAGTGCTATTAAATAAGTCAAGAGCTTCGTCACCATTCATAGAATGACCTACTACTTGAAAACCTAGCATTTCAAGGGTAGATTCTATCTCTATGGCAATTAAAGCTTCGTCTTCAATTATGATGATTTTTTTGGGGTTCATTGATTTTTCGTTTCATTAGGAATTGTGAGGATAGTTTTTGTTCCATTCGAAGAATCAGTAGTCAATTTTCCTCTCAGTTGTCTTGTCAAAGCAGAAATTAATGTTGTCCCAAACGAATCATTTCTTACATTCTCTGCTTCAAATCCAACCCCATTATCTACAATTTCGAGTTCTAGTGTTTCGTACTTTTCTTTAAGACTCACTTTTAATATGCCTTTATTATTATCAGGGAATGCGTATTTAAGAGAATTAGTAATTAATTCATTAATAATTAATCCCAGTGGAACAATCGTGTCCACATCAAGATCAATGTCATCAATATCAAGTTTTAGTTCTATAGATGAGTGATCAATCTTGTAAGTCAAAAACAAATCTGTAGTTAACTTTTCAAGATAAGATTTAAGATTAATATCTTTCAGCTTATCCTTCATATATAAATCTTGATGGATTAAAGCCATAGAGCGCACTCGATTTTTCCCGTCTTGAATAGCCGATTTAGCTTTTTTATCATCAATTCCTCTTCCTTGCAGAGTTAATAAACTACTAATGAGTTGGAGGTTGTTTTTAACTCTATGGTGAATTTCTTTAATTAGGATATCTTTATCTGATAGTGCTTTCGATATAATATCTTTTTGTTTATTTACTTTTTTTAACAATCGAAATAACATAGTAAGAAGAATAGATACAAAAATAAGGGCTAGAGCTCCTACAATAATTGTTCTTCTTTGCTGTTTTACAACTTTGGATTTACTTTCATTTTGAGTGTTGAGGTACGATATTTCTTTATCTTGAATTTCCTTTTGATACTTAGCATCAAGTTCTTGAATGATGTATTCATTATTGGCTTGAGTAAGATTTTTCGACAATTCACTCATTTGATCATCAATCAATAATGCCTTTTTAAAATCACCTTTTTTTGTATAAAAATCTTTTTTTAGTTCGAGTAAGGGGAATAGTAAATGGTCGGCATTTTTAGCTTCACTCTGGTCGAATAATTCATTGTACTTATCCTCAAATTCCTTGACCGTATAATCATCAATTCGAAGAAAAAGGAAATCTAGATTATTTCTTAATTTATCAGATGATACAGAAGATCGAAGTGCTTTTAAGCTTTTAATTTCATCGTTAGAAAGAGAATTCCCTAACTTTATTTTAGCCAGTGCAGCTCCTATTTTAGCGGTAATTCCTTTAAATTCAAGTTTATTTTTAGCAGTATTGATACTATCCGCTTTTTCATAATAGTTCAAAGCAGAAGACCAATTATTGTAATGTGATTCTATTGCCCCTAGTTGAATATAAGAATCTATCAACATTCTATAGGATTTATTCTCTTTAGCGTACTTTAGGGCTTCAATAGCTAGTT
>CAZMKA010000021.1:8104-32726 GCA_964566605.1 uncultured Saprospiraceae bacterium
ATTTTGAAGTAGACATCGGAAAGACCTATGTTGAATGATATTCTTTTCTGCTCATCTTCTTTCCTAAGGTAAGACATACCATACAACATTTTTTCAAGCGCCAATTCATATTGATTGTCATTTAGTAAAAAATTAGCGTAGTCAAAAAAAGCATAAGGAAGAGTTACGGAATCACCTCTTAAGTCTTCTAGATAAACTGCTTTTTCTATATGATATATTGCAGAGTCATTTACTTCATTTTCATCATGAAATCCTGCAAGTATAATGTGACTATTAGCTACCAATGCAGCCGGAGCATTCTCTTTAGCTATAACTTGCCGTGATAATAAAATAGATGAGTCTATTTTGTTATGATAATCAAGTAAAGATAAAGCGATGTCTACAACATTAAAATATAGGCTATCATTACCTATCTCTTGACTCTGTGAAACTCCTTTCACAGCATAATATTCCGCTTTCTTAAAATCCCATTTATTCGTATATAATCTAGACAACTGAGATAGTGCTAAAATCGAATTTTCATCGGGATCATTCTTCTTGATATATTCTTTAGTAGCATTTTCAAGTAGCTCAATTCCTTTATCCGGCTCTTTATTTTCAAGGGCAATTATAGCTTCTTTTACCAGATCCGACAGCGATTGACCATGAATGTTGGAAAACACAAGACAAAAAATAAGAATGTATAGTTTTTTAATCATCCTTTAAAGATATAGATTTTTGGGCTAAGGTTTTAAAGAGAAATAAAATCAATATTCTAGAATCAACAAAGTATTGGGTTTATTATTTTTTAGTGTTTTCTTTTAATACAGATTCTGTTGATGATAAAGAATTTTTAATTTTTTGATCAATACTAATCATGGAATTCGTGAGCTGCCATAGCAATAGATTTTGTTGGATTGAAATCTCAATTATTTTGTTTTCTTTAGTTGTCATATCATATCCAAATTATAGCTAAAAAAAGCAGTTAAGCTTTAAAAGCTTAACTACTAAATTGGTTGATTGTTATCAATTATATCTTTGCTGGGGTAGCAAGTGTTTATTTTATTTGTTATAAATTGATAAGTATATCTAAATAGATTAGTCAAAGTAACAACATTGCTCTTTGCTTATATTCACCCAAACGGGTGATTATTTGCTGAAATTCGAGTATTTGAAGTGTTGAAACGCAAAAAAATCTTGCAGTTTCAGTAGTATGAGTTAATTATGACATTAATAAATCAAGTGTGAAACCTGATAATGAAAGGTATTTTTTGAACGATATAAGTTCGCAAACATGCAATAATAAAAGATTGAAGCTGTGTTTCAAAATGATTCAATGTATATCTTCATAACTTGGTGGTCTGCATGAAGACAGTTAGAAGATAGGCTGGAATACTTCCACAATTAGAGTAAAAACGTATGAGTTAGGAAAAAAATATTTGAGGGATTTTATTACCCCTTTCCCGCATAATAGATTCTGTAAATCACATCTGCGAAATCATCACTAACTAATATGCTACCATCTTTTAATTGCTCTATATCCACCGGTCTTCCCCACGCTTTTCCATCTTGTAACCATCCTTCTGCAAACATGTCATATCCTTTCGAATTTCCCTTTTCATCTATTGCAACCATGCTTAATCTATAACCAATGGGAGTATCTCGGTTCCAACTACCATGTTCCGCTATAATAATTCTATCTTTATAATTCTTAGGAAATGCTTTTCCTGTATAAAATTCCATTCCTAGTGGAGCAACATGTGGTCCCAAATTTTGAAATGGCTTTATAAATTCTTCACAAGATCTTTTATCACCAAATTTTGGATCAGCTAAGTTCCCTTGGTGGCAATATGGGTAACCGAAATGACTTCCTTCTGCCTGCATCCTATTCAACTCACATGCGGGAATATCGTTACCTAACATATCCCTTCCATTATCCGTAAAATACATCTCACCCGTTTCTGGATGCCAATCGAAACCTACGGAATTACGAACTCCATGAGCAACAATTTCCAATCCTGTTCCATCAGGGTTTATTCTTGTTATTGAACTATAAATTTCGTCTGATTCACAAATATTACATGGTGCACCTACTGGAACATATAATTTATCATCGGGACCAAAAGCTATATATTTCCAACCATGATGTGTTTCAGTAGGATAATCTCCATAAACAACAACGGGTTCTATTTCCTCTCCTAGTTTTTGTTCTACATTTTCATACTTATAAATCTTACTAACTGCAGCTACGTATAAGTCTCCTTTGTGGTAAGCAACACCTACTGGTAGTTGTAAATCAGTATCAATAACAAACATAGTATCCGCATGAAAGTCTCCATCTAGATCCTTCAATGCATAAACAGCACCTTCTCCTCTTGAACCAACAAATAGCGTTCCGCTAGGAGATTGATCCATCCCTCTTGCATTAATAACCCCATCTGCCCAAACATCAATTTCGAAACCTTCAGGCAATTGTATTTTATCCAAAGGTAATTCAGTTGCTTTCTTTTTAATAGGATTTAACGTTCCCGCTGTATTCACATTTATACAAGACAAACCAACAAACATGGCTACTGCACCTAATACTATTGTTATATACTTCATATTTATAAAATTAAGCTAAATTCATTACTAATTCCACTTCGACACTTCGGCTTCGCTCAGTGACCGTACAATACAGGTATTACTGATTAAACACCACACCACGTCCCTACACCACACCGGTATTACTAATTCCTCATTATTCATTACTAATTAAACACCACACCACGTTCCCACACAACACCGATATTACTAATTACTAATTAAACACCACACCACGTTCCCACATAACACCGGTATTACTAATTACTCATTATTTATTACTAATTAAACACTACACCACGTTTCCACATAACACTGGTATTACTAATTAATCATTACTAATTAAACACCACACCACGTTCCCACATAACACTGGTATTAATAATTACTCATTACTCATTACTCATTAAATTACATATTCCTTCTATACTGACCGCCCACTTTATACATTGATTGAGTAAGGTCTCCTAAGCTACATACTTTTGTCGCTTCCATCAACACTTCAAAAACATTTTTATGCTTTATCGCTGCTTCTTTCAAAATCTCAATTTGTTCTTTTCGAGCATCAACATTCGCTTCGTGTAATTTTTCTTTACCACGAATTTGAAGTTCTTTTTCTGCTTTTTCAGCTCTTATGACCTCTTTTGGTAACACAGTAGGAGAACCTTCTTTGTTCAAGAATGTATTAACACCTATAATAGGGTATTCACCGGTATGCTTCAATGTTTCGTAATGTAGACTTTCATCCTGTATTTTACCTCTTTGATACATGCTTTCCATCGCTCCTAGCACACCACCACGTTCTGTAATTCTATCGAATTCTTCAAGCACAGCATTTTCTACTAAGTCTGTTAACTCATCAATGATGAATGACCCTTGTAATGGATTTTCGTTTTTAGCTAAACCTAGTTCGTGATTAATTATCATTTGGATAGCGACTGCTCTTCGCACACTTTCTTCAGTAGGAGTGGTAATTGCTTCATCGTAAGCATTGGTGTGAAGTGAGTTACAATTGTCATAAATTGCATATAGAGCTTGCAAAGTTGTGCGTATGTCATTAAATGAAATTTCCTGAGCGTGAAGTGATCTTCCGCTTGTTTGGATGTGGTATTTCAATTTTTGTGCTCTTTCATTCGCTGCGTATTTTTCTTTCATGGCTTTCGCCCAAATTTTACGCGCTACTCGGCCTATAACTGAGTATTCAGGATCGATACCGTTACTAAAAAAGAAGCTAAGGTTCGGTGCGAATGCGTTGATGTCCATGCCTCTTGACAAGTAATATTCTACATATGTGAATCCATTAGCGAGTGTAAATGCTAATTGCGTGATTGGGTTTGCTCCGGCTTCAGCAATGTGATAGCCCGATATAGATACACTGTAAAAGTTACGTACATTGCTGTCGATAAAATATTGTTGGACATCGCCCATCAGTTTTAAAGAAAACTCTGTAGAGAAAATACAAGTATTCTGTGCTTGATCTTCTTTAAGAATATCAGCTTGAACCGTTCCTCTTACTTGAGAAAGAGCAAAAGCTTTTAATTCATTATAAACATTTTCTTCTAGAATCTGATCACCTGTTACTCCAAGTAGCATCAAGCCAAGTCCGTCGTTTCCTTCGGGAATATCACCTCTATAAATCGGCCTATCTAGACCTCTGTCATCGTAAAGTTCTTTCTTCTTTGTTTCGACTTTATCCTCTAACCCATGCTCTCTTATGTATTTTTCACATTGTTGATCAATTGCTGCATTCATAAAGAATCCACAGATTATTGCTGCCGGACCATTGATCGTCATTGATACTGAAGTTGCTCGATCACATAAGTCAAATCCCGAATACAATCTCTTCGCATCATCTAGACTCGCAATACTCACACCTGAATTTCCTATCTTCCCGTAGATATCCGGACGATAATCAGGATCCTCTCCATAAAGAGTAACAGAATCGAAAGCTGTACTTAATCGTTTAGCTGGCATTCCTTGACTCAAATAATGAAATCGCTTGTTAGTTCTTTCTGGTCCACCTTCTCCAGCAAACATCCTCGTGGGATCTTCACCTTTCCTTTTGAAAGGGAATACACCGGAAGCGAAAGGAAAAAATCCAGGGAAATTTTCTTGACCTTGCCAACGTACAATGTCTCCCCAGTCTGTAAACCTTGGGACCGCTACTCTAGGGATTTTAGAATTAGATAAAGACTTTGTGAATGTAGGAACTTTAATTTCTTTACCTCGAACGTGATAAATGAATTCATCGTTTTTATACGATTGAACTACATCGCTCCATTTCTCTAATTTTTGGGCAACAGCCCCATCAAGAAATTTATATTTATCATCGAAAGTCTCTTTCAAAACACTAGAAATCGACTCGTCTTCAATTTGCTTTATACTCCTATCTAAAGCGTATAAATCCGACGCTAAACTCGCTTGTTTTTCTACTTGTTCGTTGTAAGCTTTTATTCGCTCTCCAATTTCGGAAAGATATCTGGTTCTTGCAGGAGGAATGATAAAAATTTTCTTACTCTCTCCTTCGCTAAACATTTCCTTGTTCTCGAATGAAGCTGATGTTTTTTCATTAATCTTATCAACAAGAGAATTGAATATTATATTAACTCCAGGGTCATTAAATTGAGATGCAATTGTTCCATAAACTGGAATATCTTCATCCGTTATTTCCCAGTTGTTGTGATTACGTCTATATTGTTTTTTGACATCGCGAAGAGCATCTAGAGCACCTCTTTTATCAAACTTGTTGATAGCTATAATGTCAGCAAAGTCAAGCATGTCAATTTTCTCAAGTTGTGTCGCTGCTCCGTACTCAGGAGTCATTACGTATAGAGAAATATCAGAATGGTCAACAATTTCCGTATCACTTTGCCCTATACCAGAAGTTTCCAAAATTATGAAATCGAACTGTGCCGTTTTCATAATATTTACTGCTCCTTGAATGTGTCGAGAAAGAGCAAGATTCGACTGACGTGTTGCCAATGAACGCATAAATATATTGTCGGAAACAATGGAATTCATACGTATTCTATCACCAAGTAAAGCACCACCTGTCTTTCTTTTGGAAGGATCAACAGAGATGATTCCGAGTTTCATTTCAGGATATTGCAAAGAAAATCGACGTATAATTTCATCTACCAAAGACGACTTTCCAGCTCCACCAGTACCAGTAATTCCTAGGACAGGAGTATTTACTTTTTCAGCATCTTTTTCCAGTGAATCCAGTAAATCCTTATTCTCTTCAGGATAATTTTCAATCGCAGTAATCATACGTGCTACAGCTGTAAATTTCCCATTCTTATATGCAGTTACTTCACCGTTTAAGTGTTCTCCAAGGGGGAAATCACATCTTTCAAGTACATCATTAATCATGCCTTGAAGCCCTAGTTCTCTACCATCATCCGGCGAATAAATTCTAGTTATTCCATAAGATTGCAGCTCTTCTATTTCAGTAGGAAGAATCGTTCCTCCACCACCGCCAAAGATTTTTATGTGAGAAGCATTTCGTTCGGCAAGTAGATCATAGATGTATTTAAAATACTCAATGTGACCTCCTTGATAAGAAGTTATTGCTATACCTTGAACATCTTCTTGTATTGCCGTATCAACAATTTCTTTTGCAGCACGATTATGTCCTAGGTGTATAATTTCTGCACCTGATCGCTGCATGATTCTTCGCATAATATTTATAGCAGCATCGTGCCCATCAAACAATGATGCAGCGGTTACTATTCTAATCTTATGTGTCGCTTTATAAGGATCTACTTGTATCATATATTAAATATTTTGGGGCTTGACCCCATGAAGAATAAAACGAAATGTGATTCAACAAGTTTAGCTAGTGTAAGAATATGATTATAAAATTTCTTCCATTTTATCAATTGGTCTTGCTACTACGGCTTTATTTTTATTCACAAGAATGGCACGTTGAATAATTCCAGGGTTTTCAAGCATAAGTTCTATCAGCTCGGAATTACTCTTCTTTTGACCTTTGATCTGTTCTTTAAATACGGCATTATTAGTTCGAATAATGTGCAAAGGGCTTTCGCCCAAAAGCTCTAACAAAGACGTCAATTCTTTTTTATCAAACTTTTCCTTCATATATAAGCGAATCTCAGGTTTTATCCCTTTTTCTTCAAGATAATTCAATGCTTTTCTGCTTGTTCCACACTTAGGATAGTGATATAAAATCATAGCTTTCAATTTAGCTCAAAGCTAAGTTATTCAAACGAGATTATTGTATGTAAATTGTAAAATGAAAATAGGCCAACTCATTACAAGTTAGCCTATTCTTTTTTAATGTCATATAACCAATCAAAGTCTTTTCATGTGAAATGATTAACATTAGATATTTGAACTTTACTTTTAAACAATGTGTATAGGGGGAAATTTGTGTAAAGCTTATTTTCAATGTCATCATTTCATCCTTTTATCTACAATCTTTTGAAAGAGAATAAAAGAGCGAAAAGTATGTTGTATTGATTCTTATAGATGTTTCATTTGGAATACATCTATTCATCTTTTTTTTATTGTTTAATAAATTTTTCTACATATGGACCACTCTCCATATAAACGGTCATATAATAAGCACCACCATTAAGTGCAGTAAGGTCGATTGTATTTTTTCCATCATCTATTACTGTGTGGATAATGGATTTTCCTGATTGATCGAAAATAACAACTTGGTTTGCTTCGTCAGTATTCAACTCAACATTAATACTTTCAGAAACTAAAGTTGGGTAGATGTCAATTTTGGATTCACTATGATTTTCAATAATTATTGTCGTTGAATAATCATAATCTCCATTGAAATCCACTTGCTTCAAACGATAGTAGTTTAATCCACTAAAAGGTTGAGAGTCGACGTATTCGTAAGTTGAAGTTTCTGTAGTGTTCTTATTTCCTAAGATATAATCCACTGCTGTAAACGATCTCCCGTTTTTAGACTTTTCAATTACATACTTTTCGTTATTGATTTCTGTCACGGTTTCCCATTCAAGTAAATTACCATAAGATTTTTCACTACCTCTGAAGTAACTCATTTCAACAGGAAGTGCAGCGCCGTAAAAATCAGTCATATCTAAATCTATTCGAATCGCAGAAATAGACCAGTTGCTTAAAGTCATAATTTCATTCAAACTGCTTGTTTCTCTGTTACCATTGAAAACAAGATTTCTTTCATTCGTTATCAAGTCTATTACCTGAGAGAAAGGATAATTAATTCGAGGATCAATACTAGCATCAATATTACCAGTCCATGTATCAACCGCTCCCAGAATAGTAGATATTACACCTGTATGTGTGTCATCATCTGTTTGGAATAAATAGGTTTGTTCATTTCCAAGTGAAAAATTCAATGAACCAGCACTAGAACCAATCGTTACATTTGTTGATCCTTCTACAGACCATGCGCCATCATTCTTAATAGAAAAGACATCTCCTTTTTCTACTAAAGTGTTTGTAGTAAAACTTACAAAACCTTCACCAGTTGTGAATACATCATTAGCGCTGTCATATTCATTATCTGTGATATGGTAGGTTTCTCCTGCTGGAATATCTTCCAATGCAACAAGTAAAAGTTCGTCAGGTGTTTCCGCATTTTGTCCTATAATTGCAAGTTGTGCAAATGACATTAATGTAAAGTGTGTTAAAACTAGGGTGTAAAGTATTTTTATCATATTAAGTTATTTTATAATACGATAAGTGCAACAAGTTTGCCAATAGATGTTAAAATTTAAATTTTAACATTTGAGTATTCAAAAAGAAGAAGGAAGAAAAAGAGGTTTTTTGTACTGTTCTACTGCGTTTCAGTATTTATTAATGTAAAGAATTATAAAACGAATAAAAGAGATTTTAATAAGGGAAATTATATTTTTAACCACTTAAATGGGTTTTCTCTAGCGATTTTATCCATATTATCTTCACCAATTGTAGCAAGTAAGTCACTATATAATTGTTTTTCACTCTTGTGATTCCGCACTACAAAGAAATCTGTTCCGTATAATATTTTTTTTGCTAGCTTTTCATTATTAATAAGTACGTCATTCAGTAATGGCATCATCTTGCTAGAATGAAGTATGTAAGATATATCGGAATATACATTATCATATTGAAGCATCATACTACTTATAATCGAAAACCAATCTGCTTTTTTGTGATATAAGTCTGCAGGTTTCGAAAGAAGTTCAAATCCTGAACTTTGACTTGTTGTTAAAGACATTCCTTGTTCAGGGTTTTCAATTAACTCAAAAGCAGTTTCATTTCTATCAAGTCTTAAATACTTCTCCCATTCTTCAACACCTCCATAATGAGCAATATTTAAAGATAGTTTACTTAGCTTATTACTTACATACTTTCGGGTTGCATCAAAATCAAAAAGTTCTTTTAATCTTGCATTTTTAGATCGTTTAATGACCCGATATAAAAAGCGATTCTCTAATAACACTAAATAATTCAGTGGATGAGTGAAATTTACTTGGAGTTCATAGTTATTGTGTGCTCTAGTTTCCAATGGAGAATTCGCCCGCTCAAAAACCGGATGACGATTCCATTTCTTATACATTCTTCCTCGCCAGAAAATTGATCCTTTTACACAATGAGTAAGGACAGGGATCTCATTGTCAACACAATAATAATATAGAGCTAATAAATCTTCATCAAAAGGATAATAGCCCAATGCGGGATATAATTTTATTCCTTTGAAATTTCCTTTTGCTGGATTATTTTGCTCTTTTTCAAGATAAGTCTTTACTAAGCAGTCTTTAAGAATGACAACTTTCTTCTTTGTTCTATCAACTACTTTTTCGCTTATTTCCCAATCAAAGAATGTCTTTCCTTCTTTTGCTCTTATCCTTCTAGGATCAACAAATAGAAAGGGAATCATCTTATCGCAATTCTTCATAGATTTTTCGAAAACTCCGTTTATTTCTTCTAGTTGTGCTAGATAAGATTGCTGGGGTTTTCCTGCTTTCATGAATTCCATATCCATAGGAAGAACAACAAAGCGTGCATCAGCTTCACTCATTTTTATCAACTTGTCGAAAATTCGCTTTTGCTTATCGTAGTTAGCGAATTTCATAATATTCAAGTATCTCTTTACAAAAGCAATTGATTGATTACTAGGAATGAATTTTAAAAATGAAAAGATCTTTTTCGCTGCATTATAAAGTAACGCCCACGCCTCAGGATAAAGCATGTAAATACTCGATACTATGAGGAGTAGTAAAGTCCAGTGGTTATTATATATAAATATATATTTAAGAAAGCTACCTTCTACGAATTGCATGAAAGTATCAAGAAAGCTAGTTTTTTTCTCAAGATTAAATGCTGATAATAAATACACTGATGCATTTAAAATCAATCCCCAGCCGAACAAATAGTACATTAATCTTCCTATCCAGTTTGTTCTTATGTAACTAATTAGCTTCGTTCTGAATACTTTAAACCGCTTATACTTTAGCTCCGTCCATATCAATAGCTTGTAAATAAACTTGACAATGTTGATATGGAAAAGAATGTAAAAAGGCCATGGCACAAAGGTCTTTGCAAGATAAGGTGGCACATTCTTTATCGTAAAAATGTGCGTATGCGTATTGATGAAAGGTTTCTTTGTAGAGCCCATTGTAAGTAATACAGATTGTACTTTATAATTGTGGTTAAAATTCAGTAATTACAAAAGAGAGTCAAGGAGAAATATGGATGCGTCACCTTGACCCTTTTACACCATTTTAGACAAAGATGTTTCATGGATAAAACTTATTTTTCCGCTAAAATATGGTTCAAGCTGTATAAAACTGACTTCTATTAAATTGTGCAATACAAAGAGATAGTCCTTTATGAACTATACTATATATTATTTTTGGGCTTTAAGCCCAAAAAACAACAATCTTAAACTATACCCTACGCTTTCTCTTTCAATTTACGTCTTAAAATTTTCCCTACGTTGGACTTCGGAAGTTCATCTCTCCATTCTATTGCCTTAGGAATTTTATAACCTGTTAATCCCTGACGACAGTGCTGAATGATTTCCTCTTCTGTTAAAGAATTGTCTTTCTTTACTACAAAGATTTTGACAACTTCACCAGATTTATCGTCTGGAATACCAATAGCAGCAACTTCTAAAACTTTCGGATGAGTAGCAACTACATCTTCAATTTCGTTGGGGAAAACATTAAATCCTGATACGAGAATCATGTCTTTTTTCCTGTCAACAATTTTTACAAAACCATCAGCATCCATCATTCCTATATCACCTGTACACAACCATCCATTTCGTACTGTTTTCACTGTTTCATCAGGTCGATTATAATAACCTTTCATGACTTGATGACCCTTTACCTGAATTTCTCCTACTTCTCCTATAGCTAATGCTTTGTCTGAATCATCGGCAATTTGAACGGTAGTTCCTGATACTGGTAAACCTACATAGCCAATTCTCGCTTTTCCTTTTTGGATAGGATTGACACAAACAACTGGAGATGCTTCTGTCATTCCGTAACCTTCCGTCAATTGACATCCTGTTACTCTTTCCCATTCTTCAGCAATAGCACGTTGAACAGCCATTCCTCCACCTACAGTAACTTTCAAATTAGAAAAATCACATGCTTTGAAATCCTCTCTATTCATCAATGCATTGAACAAGGTATTTATACCCGTCATAACACTTATAGGATGTTTCTTGAATTCCTTAACAACACTTGGTAAATCTCTAGCATTCGTTACTAAAATTGTTTTCGCTCCAATTCCCATCATCGCCAAACAATTTACTGAAAATGCAAAAATATGATACATAGGTAAAGGAGAAATAACAGTCTCACTTCCCTCCTCTAAGTCTCCACCTATCCAATACTTAATTTGGAGCATATTGGCAATCATGTTTTGATTAGTCAACATAGCACCTTTGGAAATCCCTGTTGTTCCTCCTGTATATTGATGTAAAATAACATCATCAGGTTTACTTTCGAAAGCATTGATTTTAAATTTAGACCCTTGCTTTAGAGCTTCCTTGAAAGGCACGGTATTATTTATCTTAAATTTAGGAACCATACGCTTTACAGTACGAACCATAAAGTTTACAATAGTTCCTTTTACAGCTCCTAACATTTCACCAATACTCGTTATTATCACAGTATTTATAGAAGTTTCTCCTATTATCTTTTCAAGATTGCTAGCAAAATTTTCTACGATAACAATTGCTTTACAATCTGAATCTGTAAATTGATGTTTCATTTCCCTAGGCGTGTACATAGGGTTTGTATTAACAATGATCAATCCTGCTTTTAGTGCTCCAAAAATTGCAATTGGATATTGCAAAAGATTTGGCATCATTATCGCTATTTTATCTCCTGGGTTCAGACCTCTACTTTGAAGATAAGCTGCAAATTGAGTTGAATATTTATCTATCTGTCCGTAAGTAATAGTTTTGTCGAAATTCGAAAACGCTACTTTATTTTTAAATTTAGTAAAACATTCATTCGCAAAATCCATCAAAGTAGGATATTTACTAGGATCAATATTTACTGGAATTCCACTTGGATACGACTCTAACCACGGTTTCAAATCTCCCATAATATGATTTCAGAATTGTACGTTTTTTTCAAAAATTAGATTAAAGTTTAAATATATAAAAATATCAAAGATACCCGAATGTAGTTTGTAAAATATTGTTATTTAATCGATTACCAATATTAATTTGGTCTGCACCTAATTCCTTGAAATCTCACTCATTTGATACTTTGAAAACTTGTGATAATTAGTTGGTTATATATAGGATAACTTCATATAAATAATATAATTTTACATTGGGTTTAATCAAATATTAAAATGAAGAAATATAATTTTTTTGCTGGACCAGCAATTTTGCCACAAGAAGTATTAAAGAAATCAGCTGAAGCTGTTAATGAATTCGCAGGAATGGGACTTTCTATTTTAGAAATTTCACACCGTTCTCCGCAATTCACGGATGTAATGGATAGAGCAGTTTCTGGTGCAAAAAAATTACTTAATGTTCCTGACACTCACGAAGTTTTATTCCTTACAGGTGGTGCAAGTTCACAATTCTACATGGCTGCAATGAATCTTTTGGATACTAACCAAACAGCTGGATACATCAACACTGGAACATGGTCGAAAAAAGCAATCAAAGAAGCAAAATTGTTTGGAGAAGTTACTGAAGTTGCATCTTCTGCTGATACCAACTTTAATTACATTCCCAAAGGATATGACATTGCTTCAGACTTAAGATACCTTCATTACACAGGTAATAACACAATATTCGGGACACAATTTGCATCAGCTCCTGAAACGGATGTTCCCCTTATATGTGATATGAGTTCTGAAATTTTTTCAAGACCTGTAGATGTTTCTAAGCATATGATGATTTATGCTGGAGCTCAAAAAAATATGGGACCTGCTGGAACAACATTGGTAATAATAAACAAAGAAGAACTAGGTAAGGTAAAAAGAGAAATTCCTACCATGCTAGATTATAATACACATATTGCTAAGGATTCATCTTTCAATACACCACCAGTGTTTCCTATTTATGTTTCTATGCTTACAATGGAATGGGTTCTAGCACAAGGTGGAGTAGATAGTATGGCAAAGAAGAATGAAGATAAAGCAGCCATTCTCTACAATGAAATAGATAGAAACCCACTTTTCAAAGGCACTGTTGCTAAGGAAGATCGTTCATTGATGAACATCTGTTTCTTACTTGAAGATAATTCTAAAGATCAAGAATTCATGGATATGGCTACAGAAGCTGGATGTATGGGAATCAAAGGTCATAGATCTGTCGGAGGTTTCCGAGCATCTACTTATAATGCGATGAGTGTAGAAGGAATAGAAGTACTTGCAGGAGTGATGAAGCGCTTCGAAGAGAAATATGGCTAATTATATTGATACAAGCCATGTGGTTGAAGGGGTAGAAATTCCCCTTAGAATCCACACGGAAAGAAGAAGAAACGTTCGAATTGCCACAGGTAAAGGTCGGGTAAATCTTAGATTGCCAAGTTTTCTTGCAAAGAAGGAAATTGAAAAATACCTTACTTGGGCGAAAGACTGGATGGAAAAGCAGTACAAAGAAGACGAAGCTTTTCAGTCTATGTACACTCCGAAAATCTATGCTTCTGGAGATATCTTCGAAATGCGTGGTGAAAGTTTCACACTATCTATAGTCGAAGAAGATCGTCAGTCACATACAGCTAAAATCAAAGGTCAAGTCATAGAAATCAAACTCAGTATGCACGACTCTGTTCAGCATACACAAAAAGCTATCAAGCATCTTTTGAGTAGAGTATTGTCTAATCGATATTTGCCTGAAATTACGAAGCGTGTTCATGAATTAAATAAAAAATTCTTCGGGAAAGAAATCAAAAATGTAAAGTTGAAATATACTACGAGTAACTGGGGGAGTTGTTCTTCAACAGGAAATATAAATCTTTCATCTCGCTTACTTTTTTCACCGCAGGAAGTTATTGACTACGTTATCATTCATGAATTAGCTCATACTTATGAGATGAATCACAGTTCACGATTTTGGGATCTCGTGCGAAAAGCTATGCCTGACTATAAAGAAAAAGAAAAATGGTTGAAGGTGAATAGAGCACAATGTGAATTTTAATATCTTGCAGTGTGTTTCCTAACTTATCATATATAGCGAATTATTTCTTTGGTACGCCAGTCGACAATGGATTATCAATCATCCAAACCTTTGGACTATTCTTGATTTTCGCTTTTCTTTTTTCTTTTTTTCTATTTCAACGGGAATTGAAGTGGAGAGAAAAAGTCGGTATAATTAGTGGGGTAAAAACTTTGGGCTCGAGCCCAAAAAAAGAGATTCCAAGCTATATGCTGGTTTTGAACTTCGTTTTTGGTTTTATGATTGGTGCGAAAGTTCTTCAATTGATTAATCGTAGCGCTAGTGAAAGTATCTCGGACTTGCTGTTTAGTTTTCAAGGGAGTTTTGTGGGAGGCTTGGTAGGAAGTTTGATTCTAGGAGGTGGAGGACTTTATATATATCTGAGCCAAAAAGAAAATAGTCAAAAAGAGATTGAATATCCTTCCGATTATGCCATCGAGTTGACAATTTTATCGGCGATTTCGGGCATAATAGGAGCAAAGTTATTTTCAGTAGCAGAAAATTTACCAGCGTTTTTTGCGAATCCTATCAAGACCTTATTTTCAGGAAGTGGTTTAACCATTTATGGTGGATTAATTACGGCATTTATTGTGGGATATTTCTACATGAAAAAGAAGGGATTTAAGGTATTGTCGATTATGGATGCATTAAGTCCAGCTTTGTTATTGGGATATATGCTAGGAAGATTTGGATGTCATTTTTCAGGAGATGGAGATTGGGGGAAAGTTAATCGACTTGAAAAGCCACTTAGTTTTATCCCGGACTGGTTATGGTCGTGGAAATATCCGCATAATGTAGTTAATAGTGCGAGAGAATCGATACTCATGGAGGATTGTGGTGGCTTAATAAGTTCAACAGGAAATCCACCTATTTATTGTCGAATTTTACCTGAAGGTGTGTTCCCCACACCACTTTATGAAATCATTATATGCGGATTAATTCTGGTGTTTATTCTTGTGATAAAGAAACGAGTTAAAACAGCTGGATTGATTTTTTTCATCTATTTATTACTTACAGGTGTTGAGCGATTTATCATAGAGTTTGTTCGAGTAAATGAACGTTATGAATTACTGGGATTAGGATGGTCATTTTCACAATGGATCGCATTAATAATGAGCTTGATTGGGCTCGTATTTTGTTTCATTTTAATTCCTGAGCAAAGAAAAAGCTCTACTTCTTCTAGTTAGATTAATATCGTTTTAGTACCTTAGGACTCTAAATTGGTAGAATACAATTTCACAAACAACTATATAAATAATATAGATCCGATGATTTCAAAAAATTCAACGTACATTTCTAGCTTTATCTTATTATGTTTCATTTGCTTTTTTACGAATTGTAAAGAAGCAGTAAAGGTAGCTGAAGAAAACAAAACAGTTTATCCGAGTGATGTGATGCCAATTTTCCAGCATTTTAATTTGGTGCCTGGTGATGGATCCAATTCGGGCGATGCGACAAGTAAAGAATATAATCAATTCTTTTATACAGAGAATGATGGTAATAATAATTGGGTAGTTTATAAAACACCGAATGCTGGTAACACACATGGTACATCGAATAATACGAGAACAGAATTAGCACAAGTTAAAAAATGGTCTCCTATGACTGATGCAAAACTTTCAGCAACACTAAAAGTTATGAATGTTTAAAAAACTGGAGATGATAGAGTTGCTGCTTCACATTCGGTAGTGGTAGGGCAAATTCACAGTGCCGATGGACATGAAAACGAACCATTAAAAATATTTTACAAGAAATTCCCTGGACATAAGAAGGGATCTATTTTTTGGAACTACGAAATAAATACGGCGGGTGATGATAATTCGGGAAGATGGGATTTTTCAACAGCCGTATGGGGATATGATTTTTCAGTGGTGGGTTCGGACCCAAATACTCCACCTGCAGAACCAGAAGATGGAATAGAGCTAGGAGAAGAGTTTAGTTATGTAATAGAAGTGAAAGAAGGAAATATGTACTTGACATTTAGTTCGAAGGGACATGAAACAAAGAAATTCACTAAGAATCTTATAAAATCAGATTATCCTACTAAAGCTGATATTCCTGAGCAAACACAGAAGCTATTTGTACCAATAGGTCAAGATGGAGTAGAGCGTGCTAATGCATATGCTGATGAGGGATTATTCTTCAAGCAAGGGTGTTATAACCAAAAAAACGGTAAATCACCGGAAGTTAATATGAATTGGTGTTCAGGTGCAGAAACGCATGGTGGCGATATAGCTAAGCAATATGCAGATGGTAATTATGCTGAAATATGGTTCAAAGAATCAGAAGTTATGGTAAGTAAAGATGCTATTTCAAACAAAGGATATTTCGAGAAAAACGATTAAATATCGGTGAAATCAATGTCTTGATTGTATCCTATTAGCTTTGTACTTCTACATTAGTAAAATTAAAGTCTAGCAAAGATTTTGGGCTTTAAGCCCAAAATTAAAACAAGCCAGTAATGATATCCTCTTCTGTAATACCTTCAGCTTCGGCCTTATAGTTACGTACTATTCTGTGTCTTAATACGTAATTAGCTACAGCTCTTACGTCTTCTATGTCAGGAGAATATTTTCCTTGAATAGCTGCATGACACTTTGCACCAAGTACTAAGTATTGAGAGGCTCTAGGACCTGCTCCCCATGAGATGTAATCGTTAACTTGTTGAGCTGCTTTTTCTCTTCCAGGTCTAGTTTTAGCTACTAAAGTAACTGCATATTCTAGTACATTATCAGCAATAGGAATTCGCTTTATAAGATCTTGGAAAGCGAGAATTTGCTCACCAGTAACTATATTATTTAAGGTAACTTTTTTATTGCTCGTAGTTCCTTTTACAACTTCTAGCTCTTCGGCATAAGAAGGATAATCAAGAGGAATATTAAACATGAATCTATCGAGCTGTGCTTCAGGTAATGGATAAGTACCTTCTTGTTCGATAGGGTTTTGTGTTGCCAATACGAAGAATGGTTTCGGAAGTTCATATCGTTGACCATTAACAGTTACACTTCTTTCTTGCATCGCTTCAAGAAGAGCTGCTTGAGTTTTGGGAGGTGTACGGTTAATCTCATCAGCAAGTACAATATTCGAAAATAATGGACCTTTATTGAATTTGAATTTTCTTGAATCATCAAGAATTTCAGCACCTGTAATATCCGTCGGCATCAAATCCGGAGTAAATTGAATTCTTTTAAAATCCAAGTCCAACACTTCACTTATAGTAGAAACCAATAGTGTTTTTGCCAATCCTGGAACACCGACTAATAGACAGTGTCCATTACTAAACATAGAAATTATAACAGACTGAACAACTTGTTTCTGTCCTATAATTACTTTACCTATCTCACTTGAAAGGTCCTTAAATGACTGGGCTAACTGGTCTACACCCTCTTTATCCGATGAAAATTGCATATAATTTTTTTCTTAACGACGCCAAATTTATAATTAAAAACATAAGAACGTGAAAAAATCGAATATGTTATTAAAGAATTAACAATAAGTATTCGTAATAAGCTTGTGAGATTTACTTTACTTGTAATTGTCAAATGTTATGTACCCGAAGAATTACAATCCAATTGATATCATTACTTTATAAAGAAACGTTTATTTAAACGACCATTACAAATTCATAGGAACATCCATCAAAAGAATTTTTGATCCTGGTGTTGTTTTAATATTTACAGATTCAGTATCCCATACACCATAGCCATCTCTTTTAGAAAGTTGTTGACCATCGATAGTTACAGAGCCTTCAAGAACAAAAGTGTATAAACCATTACTTGCTTTTTTGATACAATATGTGTTTTCAATTTCCTTATCATATTCCCCTATATGAAACCATGCATCTTGATTTATCCATACACCTTGATCTTCTTTGGAAGGAGAAAGTACTTGATTGAGTTGATTTTTCTTTGTTATATCTCTTAAAGAAATTTGATCATAACGTGGTTCTACTCCTCGCTTTTTAGGGAAAAGCCATATCTGTAAGAAGCGAACTTCTTTTTGGCTATTTTTATTTTTCTCGCTGTGATATATTCCAGTTCCTGCACTCATTACTTGAATGTCACCTTCTTTTATAATTGCTTCATTCCCCATACTATCGACATGTTCAAGATCTCCAGACATAGGAATTGAAATGATTTCCATATTATCATGAGGGTGCTTAGAGAAACCTCTTCCACCAGTTACAACATCGTCATTTAGCACACGCAATACACCAAAATTCATACGCTCTGGATTTCTGTAAGTAGCAAAACTAAAGGTATGGTGAGTGTCTAGCCAACCATGATTTGCATGTCCTCTAGTGTTTGCTTGATGATATACTGACTTCATTGTTTTATTTTCTTTTATAGGCAAATGATTAAATCCTACATTATCCATAAGCTTATCATAAGTAGATTTTTTTGCAGCAGATAGTTTTGAAAGACCTGCGACTCCCGTGCCTATCAAAAGGCTATTCCTTAAAAACTTCTTTCTATCCATAATTTCAATGTTTAAACATTAATAAAACTAAATTTTCTTTTAAAAAGTTTAATAAAATAATTATTGTCCTTTAATAAATTTCATAAAATTGAAACTAACGTCTTTGATTTTTATCCCAATATTAAAAGATATTAAATTATGACATTAATATGAAACTAGCTAAATTATTGGTGATATAACATAATAACAGTTTCTAGATTCTGTAATTAATGAAAATATAGGTTAATGTGTTGGCAAAATTCAATAGGTACAAAACACTATTAATAACGGGTCGAATTTTTTTTTTGAAAATTGAAGAAATAGTATCTCAATATGGTGTTTCATAACCATACAATTGTATATCTTTGTGGTGAATTTTTGAAAAGAGGAACTTTTGTATGCGTAAGTTTTTAATTATCAATCTATTAGTGGTTTTGGTTGCGTGCTTCCAAACAAGTGCAATTGCCCAAAATCACGACCATTCGAGTCATGATCACTCAGGTCATAATCATAGTTCTCATGAAGGACATGATCATTCAGGTCACAATCATTCTAACCACACGGGGCATAATCACGGTTCTGAATCGGATCATGATCACGCGAATCATGACGGTGATCACGATCATGGAGAACATCATATGGTATGTGGAGAAGAAGCTGATCACTCGTTCAATATAGGAGCGACGGCATTACATCACATTTCAGATGCGAATGTTTTTACGATAGGGCCATTACATATTCCATTACCGGTAATATTGTGGTCTAAAGATCAAGGGCTAAATGTTTTTACAACAAAGAAATTCCATAATCATACATTAGCACATCATGCTGATGGTCACATAGCTCATAAAGGTTACGTATTACACGGAGGAACAATAAAGAGAATAGATCCTACTTACAAAGCACATGGGAAAACATTTGACGCAAGTAAAGATGTAGATATCACAGGGTATCTTTTCAAGCCTGCTGCAGTTTACGATGACGAAGGAAATGATACAGGAAAGACTAAAGAAGCTGCTTTTGCATGTGATGGGAATAATTTATGGAAACTAGAAGATAGTAGTAAGGCAGATGGTGGTTTGTTTGGAGGTGGCTTGTCATCGTTCATTGATTTTTCATTGACGAAGAATGTTGTTTCCATGTTATTAATCTGCATGCTTTTGTTCATCGTTTTTAGAAGGGTTGCTAAGGCTTACGCCAAAAGAGAAGGTAAAGAACCAAAAGGTCTTCAGTCTTTAATGGAAGTGTTTGTTGTGTTCATTCGTGACGAAGTTGCAATTCCATTCTTAGGTGAACATAAGTGGGAGAAATATTTTGGACTTTTAGCCTCTATATTCTTTTTTATTGTAGGTCTTAACTTATTCGGTCAAATTCCATTTTTTGGAAATGCGAATGTTACAGGGAATTTAGCTGTAACAGCGGTTATTGCAATCATCGCATTCTTTGTAACAAACATCAGTGGAAATCGACATTACTGGGGACACTTATTTAATCCTCCAGGAGTGCCACTTTTTGTTAAGATAATTTTAGTTCCAGTTGAATTAATGGGCGTATTTATAAAGCCTATTACTTTGATGCTGCGTTTGTTTGCAAACATAGCAGCTGGACACATTGTATTGGTTGTATTTGTAGGGTTGATTTTCGTTTTCGGGAAAGAAGGAACTAATATGTTCGGTGGATATGCTACCGGAATAGGATCTGTATTGTTATCATTATTTATGATGGCAATAGAGCTAATAGTTGCATTTGTGCAAGCATTCGTATTTACGCTTTTAACAGCGTCATATATTGGTGCAGCAACGGAAGAAGCACATCATTAAATTGTATTTGAATTTTAATAAATAAATATTTTATTATGACATTTTTAGCAATGGTAGGATCAGCTTCAGCGGTCGGAATGGGTTTAGCTGTAATAGGTGCTGGTCTAGGTATTGGCTGGATTGGTGCAAAAGCAATGGAATCAATCGCAAGACAACCTGAAGCAGTAGGTGATATCAGATCAAACATGATCTTGATGGCAGCTTTTATTGAGGGTGCGGCACTTATTGCCTTAATTCTTGCTTTCGTTATCGCAGAAGCTGGAGTAGCTTAATCCAACAAATGAAATCATTCGGTGCTCTCAGCGATTGGCTGACAGCCCGGATGTATTTTTAGATTGAAAATTTTAAATTATTAAGTAAATATTTTGGGCATAAGCCCTAAATAATAGATATAATATAATTAATATGTTTTATTTAGCACTTGAATTATCACCAATAAAACCAGACGTAGGATTATTACTATGGACTGCGATAGCATTTATTGTTTTTTGGTACTTGATGAGTAAATTTGCCTTTGGTCCTATAAAGGATGCATTGAAGAAAAGAGACATGGACATTAAGTCGGCTCTTGATAAAGCAGAAGAGGCAAAAGCTCAAATTGGAGACTTGCAATCAGAACATAAAGCTTTGATAACAAGAACTCAAGAAGAAAGAGCAGCTATTTTGAAAGAAGCAAATGATACGAAGAACGCAATAATTAATGAAGCGAAGTCGAAAGCAAAGACTGAAACAGATAGATTATTAGCAAATGCTAAAATGGAGATAGAGAATCAAAAGAAAAAGGCGATCACAGAAGTGAAGAATCAAGTAGGTAACATGGCTATAGAAATAGCTGAAAAAGTGATTAAGAAAGATCTTGCTTCTGATGTAAATCAACAGAGTTTTGTCAATCAATTAGTAGACGATATTAAACTTAACTAATGTCAATTAATAAAATAGCATCTCGTTATGCTAAGTCTCTAATTGATTTAGCAAAAGACCAAAATAAAGTCGAAGCCGTTCTAGAGGATGTGAAAATGTTCAAGCAGGCTACTGAAAACAGGGATTTATATCTTTTGTTGAAAAGTCCTATTGTAAATACACAAAAGAAGTTATCGATTCTTAAAGAGATTTTTGATGGGAAAATGGATGAGTTAACAATGTCATTTGTTAATATCATTACGAAAAAAGGTAGAGAGGCTTATCTTCCAGAAATCAGCGAATCGTTTATAAATCAGTATAGACTTTTCAATAAGATTTCAAAAATAATGGTTACTACGGCGCAACCACTAAGTGCAGCTGATTTCGAAAGTATCAAAAGCAAGCTAAGTGCGAGTGTTGATACTCTAGATAACCTAGAAATAGAAACAAAAGTTGATCCATCGTTAATTGGTGGATTTGTAATTGAAATAGGAGACAAGCTATATGATGCAAGTGTATCACACAAGCTTGAACAATTAAAGAAACAATTTTCTGGCAATGCATATGCTGCCAAAATTTAAATACATAATCTAAGTAAATAATAAGCAATGGTTAATGTAAAACCGGATGAAATATCTGCAATATTAAAACAACAGTTATCAGGATTTAAAACTGAGACAGAACTAGAAGAAGTAGGAACGGTACTAGAGGTAGGAGATGGAATTGCTCGTGTATATGGTTTAACAAAAGCACAAGCGGGTGAGCTTGTTGAGTTTGAAACTGGAGTACAGGCAATCGTATTGAACTTGGAGGAAGATAATGTAGGTGTTGTACTTTTAGGTGCTAGTGATAATATCAAAGAAGGTTCGACTGTAAGAAGAACGAATAGAATCGCATCTATAAAAGTAGGTGAGGGTATTGTTGGTCGTATTGTAGATACGCTTGGTCAACCAATTGATGGTAAAGGACCAATTGGTGGAATACTTTATGAAATGCCGATAGAACGTAAAGCTCCAGGTGTTGTTTTCCGTCAGCCAGTAAACGAACCACTTCAAACAGGTATCAAAGCGATTGATTCGATGATTCCTATTGGAAGAGGTCAGCGTGAGTTAATCATTGGTGATCGTCAAGTAGGTAAAACTGCAATTGCGATTGATACAATATTAAACCAGAAAGAATTTTACGACGCGGGAGAACCAGTTTATTGTATTTATGTGGCTTCAGGCCAAAAGGCTTCTACTGTTGCTCAAGTAGCAAAAGTTCTTGAAGAGAATGGCGCGATGGCTTACACAACTATTGTATCTGCATCTGCTTCAGATCCTGCTCCGCTTCAATTTTATGCTCCGTTTTCAGGTGCATGTATTGGTGAGTTTTTTAGAGATACAGGAAGACCTGCATTGATTATATATGATGATTTATCTAAGCAAGCTGTTGCATACCGTGAGGTATCACTATTACTTAGAAGACCTCCAGGACGTGAGGCATATCCTGGTGATGTATTTTATCTTCACTCTAGATTACTAGAGAGAGCAGCAAAAATTATTGCTGATGATAAAATTGCTCAAGATATGAATGACTTACCTGAGTCATTGAAAAAAGCAGGTATTGTAAAAGGTGGTGGTTCATTAACTGCATTACCTATTATTGAAACACAAGCAGGTGATGTATCAGCATATATTCCTACAAACGTTATTTCAATTACAGATGGTCAAATATTCCTAGAGTCGAATTTATTCAACGCAGGTGTAAGACCAGCAATTAATGTGGGTATATCCGTATCACGTGTGGGTGGATCAGCTCAGATTAAGTCAATGAAAAAAGTATCAGGAACACTTAAGCTTGATCAAGCACAATTCCGTGAGCTAGAAGCTTTCGCGAAATTTGGTAGTGATCTAGATGCTGCAACACAGTCTGTACTAGAGAAAGGAAAGAGAAATGTTGAGATTCTTAAGCAACCTCAGTACTCTCCAGTATCAGTAGAGAATCAAGTAGCAATTATATACTTAGGTTCTAAAGGATTACTGAAAGATGTTCCTGTAAATAAAGTAAAGGAATTCGAATCATTCCTTTCTACACTAGAGCAAAGAAATCCTCAAGCATTAGCTGACTTTAAAGCAGGTAAATTGACGGACGATGCTACAAGTGCAGTAACGAATTTGGCTGCTGAATTATCAGCACAGTATAAATAAAATTACCTTTTAGAAGGTTTTGAATTAATAAAAAACTAAGGCATGTCAGGTGCATTAAAGGAAGTAAGAGATAGGATTAGTTCTGTAAAGAACACTCAACAGATTACCAAAGCGATGAAAATGGTATCTGCTTCTAAGCTTAGAAAAGCTCAGCAAGCAATTACTATGATGCGTCCTTACGCTGATCGTCTTGATCATATGTTGAAGAATATTCTTTCGAATCTTGAAGGAGATGCTGGGACTATTTATGGCGTTGAAAGAGAAATAAACAAAGTACTAATTGTAGTAATTACTTCGAATAGAGGTCTTTGTGGTGCTTTCAATACGAATATTTTAAAGCAAGTAAAAGTACTTTTAGAAGAAAAATATTCAAGCCAAGCAGCCGCAGGTAATGTGGACTTTGTTTACGCTGGTAAAAAAGGATTCGATTTTTTAGGAAAAAGAAACCCTAATAGCCAACATAATTCAGACAATCTTGAAATAGTAAATAAGCCAGATTTCGAAGAAATATCTGTACTTGCTGATGAGTTGATGGAGAAATTCAGAGATGGTGATTACGATAGAATTGATATTGTATATTCTAAGTTTAAGAATGCTGCAACTCAATTCCCTATCGCTGTTCAATTTTTGCCTGTACCAAAAGTAGATAAGGTAGAAAATGATAAAAAACCAGAATTAAAAGCTGACTATATTTTCGAACCAAGTAAAGTTGAATTACTTAAAGACTTAGTTCCTTCAATACTTCAAACATCTTTTCATAAATACATTCTTGATAATGTTGCAAGTGAACATGGTGCTAGAATGACAGCAATGGATAAAGCGACAGAAAACGCGCAAGATATGTTGAATGACTTGAAAAAGACTTACAACAAAGCAAGACAAGAAGCTATTACAAAAGAGCTTGCTGAGATTGTTGGTGGAGCTGCTGCACTAGAAGGTTAATTATAAAATTTAAAAATACTATCATCAGATTATTATATGATGATTGTTGGAAAATAAAGAGGCTGTCTCAAAAGGCAGTCTCTTTTTTTTTGTAAAATAGGTTCATATTT
>CAZMKA010000022.1:0-12617 GCA_964566605.1 uncultured Saprospiraceae bacterium
TAGATTGTTAGTTAAATATTTATTCTAATATGAAGGTTTTATGTTTTGGTATTGCTAAAGATATTGTTGGGGGATCAACTGTGGAGTTTGATGCAGATGCTATCAATTCCGTGCAATCTCTGCGTTCATATCTCAATGAGACCTACCCTCAATTTAAGGAATATAACACCTATCGAATTGCTGTAAATCAGGCATTTGCCAGTGAACAAGATGTTATTTCTGCACAAGATGAAATAGCCATAATACCTCCTGTTAGTGGTGGATAACGAATTCGATATACAGATACTTGAAACGCCACTAGACCTTCATAAATGTTATGAGTTTGTAGTGGAACCTGCTTGTGGAGGAATAAATGCCTTTATAGGAACAGTGAGACAATGGAATAAAGGCGAAGAAATTACGCACCTTGATTTTGAATGTTACGAAGCTATGGCACTTTCCGAATTGAAGAAAATTGCTTTGGACGCCAAGTCCAAATTCGATGCGCATAAAATATGCATTCATCATAGAATAGGGAAGGTCGCCATTACAGAAATAGCAGTGATCATTACAGTCGCATGTAAACATCGAAAAGCAGCTTTTCAAGCCTGTGAATACATCATTGACAACTTGAAAGAAGATGTGCCTATTTGGAAAAAGGAATTCTTGATTAATGGAAGTTACTGGGTCAACTCTAGGCCTTGATTTCTTTTGGGCTCGAGCCCAAAAATAATAACCTTTAAAATCACTTTTGGGTTTAACCCAAAGCCTCTGTTTTCTGATAATTCATATAGCCTCCTTCTAAATTATAAAGCCTCAATGTAGGATATGATTCCAAAACCTGACTAATAAAAACCTTCGATTTTTTGCCACTTCTACAATAGATGATCACCGGTTTATTTCCCGCTATTTGCACCATTTTTTCATGCTCATTGGTAGCTAAATGAATGACGCTTTCATTTATATTTTGATGTTCAGCGGCAGGCATAATGGAAACCAGTTGATATTGATCTTGATGATCCTTGACTTTTTCCCATGATAATTCATCGATATGTAGACAATCCATTGATGTATATTCCGATTGCTCCCACACATCTTCCAAATCTTCATCCCATGACTTGTTAATCTTAAGCTTTAATTGGTCGTAGGTTAACACATTGTATGTCAGTAATGTACCTTCAAGAGAGGTGCCCAGTTCGGCTAAAAACTTAATTGCCTCATTAGCTTGAATGATACCAATGAGACCTGCTATCGTATTAAGAACGCCGACTTCGGAACAGTTAGGAATATTAAGATCAGGCTGAGGAAATATGTCACGTAAATGAATATCGCTCTCCTCCAAATTCCTAAAAACTGATACATAACCTTCGTATTTATGAATCGCTCCATAAATCATCGGTATGCTTTCAAGCGCACAAAAATCATTAACCAAATATTTACACATAACATCATCCGTGCATTCTAGTACGATATCCGCATCGGCTAACAGATTTTCACAATTCGACTTCGAAAGACGCTCTTCATGAATCGTAATATTGATGGAAGGATTTAATGCATCTAGTTTGTGCTTCAAAACACCTGCTTTTGTTTCAGTTTCAGAACCTGTATAAAATATTTGGCGATGTACATTTGTAATGTCAGGAGAATCACCGTCGATAAGGATAAGATGACCTATTCCCGCACCTGCGAGATAAGCAGCTGCTATGTTTCCCAGTCCGCCACAACCTACAATTGCAATGGTAGCGCTCGAAAGTTTCGACTGTCCTTCCACACCGAATTCGCTCAAAAGTTTATGACGTATATATCTATCCATTTGCTTCAATTAATTGCTCGTAATCCTTGTCTGTATCAATGTCAGTTCCCGCTTCTTCACAAGTAATAAGCTCTGCATCTTTTTTATGTGCTTCAATAAATGGCTTTGCTGACTTTCCTTGAAGAGAGAGTAATTCTTCGAAATGAACGGATTTTATCAATACTGGTGGTCCGAAAGTTTCATTGTATGATGAACTGATAATATGCTTTTTAGTATGTTTTTCGCTGGTTGTCAATTGTTTGTAATGACTCAACGGAATCAATGGTTGATCAGACAAGCATATCAAAATTGCATCAGGCTGTGAATGCTCCAAAACCTTTTTCAATCCAACTTGAATCGAAGAAAGCATCCCCTTTTCATACTCCTTATTTTGGACGAAAGTAACATTTTTTGCTTCAAGTAAATCTATTAATTCTTTATGCAAGGCTCCTGTAACACAGGTTATTGAGTATAATGATAGCTCTTGAAGTTGATTATAAAGTAACTTTAATAACGAAGTGTTTTTATAACGAAGCAGTTGCTTATAGCCAGTCATTCGAGTTGATGCACCAGCAGCTAATATGATCGCAGCGATTTTCATCTACTTTACTTCTGAATGTCTATTAAAATCTGATTTTCCACCTGATTTCTGAACCAATCGAGTATTCGTAATGGTGATGTCATGAGAATGTGCTTTACACATATCGTAAATCGTAAGAGCTGCTACACTTGCGCCAGTGAGGGCTTCCATTTCTACGCCAGTTTTACCGTCAACTTTTGCAATACAAGTTATATGAAGCGTATTATTTTCACCTGGTTCTATTTCCACATTGCATTTGCTTAATGCCAATGGATGACACAGCGGAATGAGTTGAGACGTATTTTTTACTGCCATGATTCCAGCGAGAATGGCTGTTTGAAAGACCGAACCTTTCTTGGTTTTGAAATCTTGTGCGTGTAATTTAGCGAAAACATCAGGAGGAAGAATGACCGAACTCTCAGCAATAGCTTGCCTAGTTGTATTCTTTTTCTCTGAAACATCTACCATTTGCGGGTTTCCGTCAGGAGTAAGGTGATTCCACTTTGACATTGTACTTATTTTAATAAATGAATGGCTTCACTCACAATTATAAATAATTACTTCAATAAAGCAGATAGATTATATACCTTATTCTAAAAATAATAAAGAGGGCGTTCACCTGGACATTTTATAAAAAATGTCCATCTGCCCTACGTCCGTGACTCCCTTTCGGTCGGTCCCTTGCCACCCTCATGGCTAAGCTCGGACTAGGATCACTGCCATAGGTAACGCAATAAAAAGAGTCGTGGTTTTTAAATATAATTCATTGGC
The DNA here is from genome assembly GCA_964566605.1 of uncultured Saprospiraceae bacterium. Classification (GTDB taxonomy): domain Bacteria; phylum Bacteroidota; class Bacteroidia; order Chitinophagales; family Saprospiraceae; genus JAHDFB01. The sequence goes on from CAZMKA010000022.1 coordinate 3,123, forward strand.
AAATCGATACTTGCACCGATCTGTATTATATGATGAATTTTTCATATATATTTGTCTAAAATAAATTCTAATATGGCATCTGCACTTACTATCAATTTTGAAAATAATATTGCATACATCACATTGAATCGTCCCAAAGCATTAAATGCTATTAATGCTGAAATTATGGAAGGTTTACATGCCTTTTTCTTTGAAGATTACAAGAGTTATGAAGGATTAAAAGGAGTAATTATAACAGGAAGTGGTGAAAAAGCATTTGCAGCTGGAGCTGATATAACTCAATTTCCCAAGTTAACTGTTGAGGATGGAGTAAATCTATCTTTATATGGTCAAAAAACGTATGCGAGAATTGAACAGTTTGTTGTTCCAGTTATTGCATTGGTAAACGGATTTTCATTGGGAGGTGGAAATGAACTTGCGATGGCATGTCACATGAGGATTGCTACACCGAATGCAAAGTTCAGTCAACCTGAAGTAAATCTTGGGCTAATTCCAGGATACGGAGGAACACAGCGTCTTATCGAATTGATAGGTAAGTCAAAAGCGACTGAATTATTACTTACTGCAGATATGATTGATGCTAATACTGCATTGGATTATGGTCTGGTAAATTATGTGCTAGAAGCAAACGAAGCAAAAGCGAAATGTGAAGAGATTATAGGAAAGACTGCTAAGAAAGGCCCTTTGGCGATAGAAGAAACGTTACGTTGTATTCGTGCGCATTTCGATGAAAAAATGGATGGTTATCTATACGAAGCTCAAGCTTTTGGTCGCGTAATGGGAAGTGCTGAATCCAAAGAAGGTGTCCAAGCATTTTTAGAAAAAAGAAAGCCTAACTTCTAGTTTCTTTTGACGGATCGAATTTAGCTACGTAAATAATTACTGTACCTAAAACAATCATAATGATTTTGGATAAGAAAGGATAAGGTGCAGGTAGGTCTTCTAAAAATGAAAACATAGTTAAATTTAAACCAACTAAAGATAAGAATAGTGCGATAAAACCTAGTAAAAATAGAGCAAAGCCTACAACTGTGATAATGTCTTTTTTCATTTTTATTTATGATAAGTTGCAAATATAAACATGAAATAGTTGATTCAGTTGACGAAATGATAATTATATCTTAGAACCAATCAGAAAGAAGCAAATAAAAAGAGTATTTTTGTAATATGCTAGAAATTGTTGAATGCCCAAGAGATGCTATGCAAGGAATAAAAGAATTTATTCCTACCGAAAAGAAATTGGCTTATCTCCAACAATTATTAAAAGTAGGATTTGATGTGATAGATTGCGGATCTTTTGTCTCGCATAAAGCGATTCCACAGATGGCAGACACCCACGAAATCATTCAGAAGTTATCTTTGGACGAAAGTCCATCTAAACTTTTAACTATTGCAGCTAATGAAAGAGGTGCAAAAGACGCTGCATCTTATGAAAAAATAACTTACATCGGTTATCCATTTTCAATCTCGGAAACATTTCAACTACGTAACACTAATTCTACCATAGCGCAATCACTTGAAAGAGTAAAAAAGATTCAGGAGATTTGTGTGAATGCAGACAAGCAATTAGTAATTTACATATCGATGGGATTCGGGAATCCATATGGAGATCCTTGGAATGCGGAAATTGTTTTTGAATGGGTTGAAAGATTGAAAGATCTAGGAATAAAGATTTTTGCTTTAAGTGATACCATAGGAGTTGCAAACTCTACAAGCATATATTACTTGTTTTCAAAGCTCATTCCACAATATGAAGAACTAGTTTTCGGAGCACACCTTCATACTAGACCCGACAATTGGCATAAAAAAATAATCGCAGCTTACGAGGCAGGATGTCGTCGTTTCGACGGTGCTATAAAGGGTTTTGGAGGATGTCCTATGGCAAAAGATGAATTAGTAGGAAATATGCCAACGGAGAATCTTGCTGATTTCTTTGCAAAGAAGAACGAAATTCCGAAATTTAACCATGTGGAATTCAAGAAGGCTATGGAATTGTCTTCCTCAGTTTTTTTACATTAAAACAAGCGAAACTATATTTTCAAAACAAACATATCAAGAACTATTTAGACAATATTATAATCCACTTTGTAATTATGCTTATAATTATGTAAAAGATAATGAATTGGCTCAAGATGCTGTTCAAGAAGCATTTCTAAACTTATGGAGAAATAGAAAAAAACTTGACGCTGGACCTGGTATTAAATCCTATCTTTTTACTTCCACAAGAAACAAAGTACTCGAATTTATACGTCGAAATAAGATGATGGAGGATCATTCCGAAAAAGTTCGTATTAACGAGCTTATGAGGTATGATATAGAAGATGATGCCGAAAAATATGTCCGCATTGAGAAAATACATTCCGCAATAGATACTTTACCCCCAAAATGTCGCGAAATATTTAAAATGAGCAAGATAAATGGATTATCTTACAAAGAAATTGCAAATCATCTTAATATTTCGCAAAAAACGGTAGAGAACCAAGTGATAAGAGGACTGAAATTATTAAGAGATAAACTAAATTAATGACAATTAACGAGCTGTTCATAAAACTTTTTGGATCGAATCAATCTAAGGATGAATTCGTTCATTTAGAACATTGGCAACAAGAAGGTCTTGATAACGCGAAAAGCTTACAAGAATTACTTGAAATCAGCAATACGAGTGAATCTCTTCAGGACTATCAGTCCTTTGATGTAGAATCAGCACTTTCTAAGAATTTACAAGAAATAGAATCGACACCGAATACTAATGGTGTCAATAGAACAAGGCTATTTATTATTCTATCTGCTATCGCTCTTTTAATTGCTTCATTCTTTTTTTACAAAAATACACAAGCTGAAGAAAAAGTGTTTTATGCTGATCAGCCTGGCATTAATATGATAGAGAATGGATCTGAAGTTATTTTGAATGAAAAAAGTAACTTTACATTTAATTTTGAGCAAAATAACTTGGAACTAAAAGGTGAAGCTTTTTTCGATGTTAGCCCACAAGAAAAAGCATTTACTATAGATACAGAACACGGTAGAATCACTATTTTAGGAACTTCTTTTAATGTTAATACTACTGAAAATTCTACCACTTTATATATGCATGAAGGGAAAGTAAAGTTTGAATATTCAGGCGAAACTTATTTCTTAAGCCAAGGTGAAAAAATCACAATTGGAGATCAAGTTGAATTAACTCAAGATGATAGCGCTCAATTGATTTCGTATTGGCATGATAAAGTATTAAATTATAAAAATGTAGCTTTGACCAACGTTTTAGGTGATATTAACCGTTTATATAATAGTAATCTAAGTGTTGAAAGTGGAAATCCTGATGAGATATTCATAACAAGTACATTTGAAAATAATTCGCTAGAAGATATTGTGAAAATTCTCGAAGCTATTGCTGGCGTATCAATCAAATAGTTAATACTAGCTTTTCATTTCAATACATAAAAGTAGTTTTTACTTAGGAATGAAGAAGCCAATATTCATATCGATTTTTGTTTTATTATTTTTTGGGCTTAAAGCCCAAAAGGGAATAGACTTTGATCAAGTTATCATTCTTTCCGAAGAAAATACAGCCATTCAATCGCTACTCGAAGAAGTAGAAGAAATAAGTCAAATTTCATTTAGTTACTCATCAACTGCATTCGACCCAAATTCGATTGTGTTTCTCGCGTCTAAACGTCTTACAATAAAAGAGTTGATGGAAGTTCTTAGAACACAACTTGGAGTTGATTATCTTGAATTTAATGATAAAATATTATTGCTTCCACTCCAAGGGGAGGAAGTGGAATTTTGGATAGATGGATATGTTCGAGACGTATCGAATGGTGAATCTATCATAGGAGCAACAGTATATAATTCTTCCACAAATCAAGTAACAGAGACGAACGAATTTGGTTATTATTCGATTAAAGTAAAATCAAATAAGCAGGTCATTCGAATTTCATTTATAGGTTATGTTCCTGAAGTTATATCGGGCTTTACAGAGAAAAATTCTCGTATAAACTTAGATCTAGAACCTTCATTCACTATTCCCAATATTGTGATCACACCTTCCGATTCACTTTCTTCTGTTCGTCAAATTGATGAAGAAGTAGAGAATTCATTATTGATCGCGAATCCTGGATTATTGGGCGAAAGTAATGTAATGCAATCGGTAAAGTTATTGTCGGGAGTACAGTCTGGAGGTGAAGTCCAAGGGAATATTTTGGTGCAAGGAGGAGGTCCTGATCAGAATTTGATATTGATGGATGGTGTACCAATTTATGAAGTAAATCATTTGTTGGGTTTGACTAGTATTTTCAATAATGATGCAGTGAATTCTGTAAACATGGAGACGAGTTCTTTTTCTAGTAAACATGGTGGAAGGCTTTCCTCTGTGATAAATGTGAATACTAAAGATGGGAATAAATATAAGCCTCAAGTTAACTTTACACTAGGTTTACTAGGAGCAAGTTTACATGTGGAAGGTCCTATAGTTAAGGGAACTACAAGCTATTTGATATCAGGGAGAACGTCATATATCAATAGTATTTTGGAACCGATTGTTCAGAATTCATTTGATATTTTAGAAACGAAATTTGGTTATTCAGATTTAAAAATAAAACTAAATCATCAACTAACTAAGAATAGTTCTATATCAATGGGTGTTTTCTTAGGTAGGGATAACTTAGGTTTTGAGAATAGAATTTTCGAAGAAAGTCCAGAAGAGCAATTTGATGCTAAATTGAATAATTCTATAGAATGGAATAATACCTTGTACAATATACTATTTAATCAAATAGTAAACGAGAAATTGCAATTCTCCATTTCTGCTAGTGTTGTTGATTATAATCTTCGTTCTTTATCAAGTAATTCTTTGAAAATAACAAATAGTGATTCGATAATTACCAATTCACTTGAAGTATTAGCCGTTTCTACTATAGAAGACCAAAACTTAAGGACAGACTGGGAATACAAAACAAGTGAAAAACAGAAAATTGCTTTTGGGGGAGGTATCTCAAGTCACCTTTATTCTCCATCTATTTTGTCTAGAGATACCATATTACCAGATATCAATGTGCAATTTACAGACGGAATCGAAGCTACAGAATCATTTATTTATGCTGAAGATCAAATAGATTTTTCGGAGTATGTGAGATTAACTGCTGGATTTCATTTTTCTAGATTTGAAGTGGAAGATGTAGAGTTTAACTCGTTTCAGCCTAGATTAAGCTTAGATGTGTTCTTCTCTGATAGGACAGATATGAAGGTTTCATACAGTGAAATGACACAATTTATACACTTGTTAGTGAATCCAGGTACAGGGTTGCCTACAGACTTATGGTTGCCTTCTACTAATAAAATTCTTCCTGAAGAAAGCGTTCAGTATAATTTAAGAGTAAGACATAAATGGAATAAGTATTTTCTAAGTACTTCAAGTGTATATTATAAGCAATATGAGAACCTTATTGATTATACAAGCGCTTCTCCCTTATTCAATCCTATTGTGGATAATGCTAATTTTATTCCCATTATTAATAATCCTAGAGACTGGGAAGATAGGGTAGAAGTAGGGATTGGTGAATCTTATGGATTTAATTTATTTCATTCTTATGTTTCACCTAAAATACGCGCAATCGCATCTTATTCATATGGAGTTTCAACTCGCCAATTTGAAAATATAAACAAAGGAGAACCTTTTCCTTATCAATTCGATAGAAGGCATGACATTAATCTTTTATGTCATTATCAATTAAATGAAAATTGGACTGTAGGTGGCAATTGTATATATGGTTCAGGCCATTATACAACTTTTGCAGTTACGCAGTTTCTAACATTAGAGGGCGAATCGGTATTGGATTTTTCACAGCGAAATAATTTTCAATTACCAGATTATCATCGTCTTGATCTAATGGCTTCTTATTATAAAAAATTAGGTGATAGCTATTCTATGACTCTTGACATGGGATTGTACAATGCTTATAACAGACTAAATCCATATTTTGTGTACCTGCAAAATGATAAAGTCAATAACAATTTTGAAGCTAAACAGATCGGTATATTTCCTATTTTACCGTTTTTAAATCTAAAGTTTCGATTTAATTAGATAGATGTAATTGAAATCTTTAATAACAGTTTCCACTCTTTTAAAAAATAAAATTAATTGTTTTAACAATTTTTAGGGGTAGTTGAAAACTCAATCATTTAAGCTGTAGAATACAAAAGAAAAGTGGAGAAAAAATTATATAACCTATTGGCGCAAAAGCCATTTAGCTTAATGTCACAAAGTGAATTAGACTTTGTAGAAAAAGCAGGTGCTGAGCCATCAGGTGGAAGTTTTATATCAGATTTGAAATTTCTTGAATCAAATTCAGAGGATTTTGTTTCTTATAAAACCTTTGATAAACCATCAGTAAATAAGTTTACAAAATCTAAAAAGAATACATTAGCTAAGAGCTTAGCATTAGTTTTGATTTTAGCTATTGCATCAATGTTGTCTTTTTTCTTCTTTTATGGAGATAATACACCGAATGCTCAATATCAATTTGCTTTACTTCCTGATGGTACAGAGATTCAATTAATAGATGGAGCTTCATATTCTATTGATGAGAAATCATTTTTAGAGAATAGGGAAGTACGGTTGAAAGGAAATGCTTTTTTTGATGTAAGTCGAAATGAAGACGTACCTTTCAATGTAAGGTTTGATGATATAAACATCACAGTGTTGGGTACATCATTTTATATAAATGAGAATACTCAAGAAATTCATGTAATGCATGGAAAAGTAAAGGTGTCGAATGATAATGCAGATGTGATTCTAACAATGGGAGAGTCATTGATTTATGCTGATAATAAGTTAGAAATAAAGGAACTTGATCAACCAAGAGCTAAGTTATTTTCTGGTCAATATCAAAACGAGCCTTTATCCAATGTAATTAAAGATATTTCTCAATTTTTGGGAATAGAAATCATTAGTACAAGTCCTATAGGAAATTGCTCTTATACAGGTGAATTTAATGCAGTAACTGCAAAAGAAGCATTGGATGAATTATCAATTTTATTTCACCTAGAAGTTATTTATGAGCAAGATAAAGTTTCAATTAATACGAGTGTTTGTAATTAATGACACGTTAATAATTTGCACAAAAACGTTTGACTTCTAGTCAATTAAAAGTAGATCATCTAATTTTTAGGTTCCAAATAATATTTTCACTTTTAATTATAAATATTCCTTCTAATCGTTGCCAAGACAATTTATATTTTGTAAATTGGTCTTGTGAAATTCAAAATTAACTATATCATCTTTATGTTAACTTTAAGTCTCGTTTTCACCTCGTGTGAAAGGACGCTTAATGTTGAGTCAGATCAATTACCGAAATTGGTTCTAAATGGCCTGTTGACAATAGGGGATACAGTAAAAGTAGAACTCAGTAAAACTCGAGATTTATTCGATGACGAAGATGAAATTGACTGGGTGAGAAATGCAGATGTTATCTTAAAATGTAATGGTAAAAAAGTTTCTGAAACACTCGAATATAAAGGAGAAGGAATTTATGCATCTGGATCGACGGTAGCAGAACAAGGAGGAAGTTATTCTATAGAAGTTGTTCATTCAGTTTACGATGATATTCGTGCAACAGCAGAAATGCCAGAACCTACTTTAGGGAGAGTCGTTTTTACAGGAACTGTAAATGATCAGCAGAATTTTGAGTTGAATATTGAAAATGGGCAACTGAATCAGTTTTTTATTTGGGAAATGATTCAAAAACATGGAAATGGTTCAGAAAATAATGTTGAAATTACAAGTTTTGACAGTAATACCGACAATATCTTACCAGACGAAACTCAATTGCAAGAAAAAATCTTTTTAGATGCATTACAGAATATTAATTCTGAAGGTATTTCTTCTGGATTCAGCACATCAGGTATTGATGATGTTCAGATGAATTCACTTGTTATTAATCTGATTACTGTTAACGAAGATATGTACAAGTACTATCGTTCACTTGAGTTATACAAGAATTCAACTAAGAAATTCATAAAGCCAGTTGAAATCTATTCTAATGTAGAAAATGGTTTAGGTATATTTGGCGCTGTTAGCAACAGTGTTATTCCTGTAACATTTTAATGCCATTTCTTCGTTCTAATTACTATTCTTAACCATTCTCTAATCTTATAAATTGATTCTTGATCAAAGACTTTATTTGAGTCAGTTCAAATACCAATTCTGTTTCAAGATTTCACTTTTTAATTAAAGTAATCTGGACTCAAAAGAAAACGAGATTAGAAACCGTTGTCTCTAATCTCGTTAAAAAACTCTCACTTAATTTGTTTGTATATGCTTATTACACACTTACACTAATAAGACGCATTCTTTTTATTTTATGTTGCGCAGCAATCGTTAAGTTCTCCTTAAGGTTTACTTAAAATATTCACAACTATATTTTACTTTTACGTAATACTTGTTATGATCACAAATGTTCTTATTTGCATAAAGCTTTCATAAAACGTGCCTTAATACACTTAAATATTTAGAATGAATATCCATTTAATAGAATTTGCAACACCACTTTATGACGAGTCTATTCGACTTAGAGATCTTTTGTTACGGAAACCTTTGAATATGGAATTCACAATTAAGCAACTAGCTGAAGAGTGGAATCAATTCCACTTAGCAGCTGTAGATGATAATGAACTCAAAGGCATACTTGTGCTAAAGCCATTGGATAAGAAGCGAGTAAAAATGCGTCAAGTTGCTGTAAAACCAACTTGCCAGAAACAAGGAATAGGAGCTAAAATGGTGAATGAAAGTGAAAAGATAGCAAAGGAAAAAGGATTCAATAAAATGGAATTAAGTGCACGGAAAATTGCTATTCCGTTTTATGAAAAACTAAATTATAAAATAGAAGGTGACGAATTTTTAGAAGTTGGAATCCCACATTTTAAGATGGTAAAGAAGTTGTAAGAATTATTTATACCATTTCCACGTTATTATGTCGGTTATATTTCAATCTATAATCTCACTTTCTTCATCCTGCCCATGACCAATAAGTTTCATTTCTCTCATTATTACTGCAAAAGCTCAGCAGAAGACCAGTTGTTCATTTATAGTATCTTATGAATACCTGTGTTGGGAATAGAAATGATATCCCATGAATCTAACTTACAAATTAAAGTGTTATAGGATTTACAAAAAAAAGAGATGACATTTTAAAATGTCATCTCTTTTAATTTACATCAATTATATACTCCAATAAAATACAAAAGAGTGTGTATCGGAAAGCTATCTTTTACAAATGAATAACCTCACCATAAGCCGCTGCTGCAGCTTCCATTACAGCCTCACTCATAGTAGGGTGTGGGTGAACTGTTTTGATGATTTCATGTCCCGTAGCTTCTAGTCTTCTCGCTGCAACTACCTCTGCTATCATTTCTGTAACGTTAGCACCTATAAAGTGTGCACCTAAAAATTCTCCGTATTTCGCATCAAAAATAACTTTTACAAATCCTTCTTTTGCA
>CAZMKA010000022.1:12627-21352 GCA_964566605.1 uncultured Saprospiraceae bacterium
CTTGCTTTACCCGATGCAGAGAAAGGGAATTTTCCAACTTTTAATTCATATCCAGCGTCCTTTGCAGCTTGTTCAGTCATTCCTACACTTGCTACTTCTGGTGAACAATAGGTACATGATGGAATATTTCCATAGTCCAATGGCTCAGGACTGTGCCCCGCTATCTTTTCTACACATATGATTCCTTCTGCACTTGCTACGTGAGCTAAAGCTGCTCCTGGAACAACGTCACCTATCGCATAGATTCCTTTTACATTCGTCTCGTAATATTCGTTTACTTGAATCAAGCCTCTATCCGTCTTTATACCCAATGTCTCCAATCCAATATTCTCTATGTTAGCAGTTACTCCTGCAGCAGATAGTACAACGTCACAATCAAGTTGTGTCATTTTACCATCTTTTCTACTCTTTACTGAAACCTTATTTGTTTTACCACTTGTCTTTACTTCCTCAACAGAAGAATTCGCCATTACATTGATTCCTGCTTTCTTGAAGATCTTAGTAATTTCTTTTGAAATGTCTTTGTCTTCTCTCGGAAGTAACCCTTGCTCCATATACTCTACAATCGTCACGTCTGTTCCTATCGAATTGTAAAAGTATGCAAACTCTACACCTATTGCACCTGCCCCAACTACAACCATTTTCTTAGGCATTTTAGGAAGTGTCATTGCTTCTCTATATCCAATGATTTTCTTACCATCAATTTTCAAGTTAGGCAATTCTCTTGCTCGTCCTCCTGTTGCTATAATAATTGCATCAGCTTCATAAATAGTCTTTTTACCCGCATTGTCAACCTCTACTTTCTTACCTCTCAATAATTTCCCGAATCCATCAAGAACATCGATTTTGTTTTTACGACACAAAAACTGAACTCCTTTACTCATTCCTGCAGCAACATCTCTCGACCTTTTAATCATGCTCCCAAATTCAGCTTTGGGCTTACCCACCTTTATACCATAACTGTCGGCATGCGAAATATAATCGAACACCTGTGCACTTTTTAAAAGCGCTTTCGTAGGAATACATCCCCAGTTAAGACAAACACCTCCTAAATTTTCCTTTTCCACTACTGCTACCTTTTTACCAAGCTGCGAAGCTCTTATTGCCGCAACATATCCCCCTGGGCCACTTCCCACTACTATTATATCATATTTCATAAGATCAGTATTTTATTTTTGATTTGTTGTTATTTTCCGCAAAGATAATTAATTACGAGATTATAAACTTACTGTACATGCGCGAATCCTTCCGAAAAATTATGCGCATCTTTAAATCCTTTACGTACTAGATACTCCATATTCTTATTCATGTAAACTATCCCATTAGATAAAACTCGAGCATAACCTTCTTTAAACTCCCATGCTAAAGGTAATACAGCAGGCATTAACTCTTCTCCCATCTCGTTCATATACCCCCATTTTTCATTTTTTTCAAATGGAGCGATGCCTTCATTGAAAGCAAAAATCATATCATAATCATTAGTTGTTTGCTCTTTACCTTTCGAATTAAATAATTTGTACTTCTTATCTTTTACAATAATCCAATTGCCATTGCCTCCATATTTTACCTTATCTGCATCTACACTAAATTTCTTCCTAAAGTTAATATCTACAATATCCCATTCACCTTCTTCTTTCTCCAATGCAGCTAAATTATCGACGAAATCTATTCCATTTAATACATTGTCCTTTACTATTTTGTAGTTTTTTAGGCTGTAATATCTATACATCTTTCCTTTCTTCGCTCGAATAACATTACTTTCTGTTGAGAATAGTTTATCATTTCCGTCTTCGTATGGAATTTTGAATTTCCCGTCCGTTCCTATCAATGCTGCTTTTCCAAATTGATATACACGAGCATGACCATTTACGAAATTGGAACATTTTTTAAACTGTGGTTCTATTACCCATTTCCCTTTGGTATTGACGTAACCATAGATATCACCTTTTTTAGCACGAGCTCTTTCACTATTGAAATCATACACTAAACCCATAGTGTCTGGTATTACTGTTGCTCCCGACTTATCAATAAACCCATATTTTTTATCAAAATTTTGAATTCTAGCTAGGCCATCTTTGAATGGGAAAGTTGATCTATACTTGAATGGTATCACCTCGAATCCTTTCTTGTCTATAAAACCCCACTTTCCTTCATAATTAGCCATCGCAAGACCGTTTTTGAAAGGCCTCAAATCATCGTATTTTTTATCAATTACCAACACACCTGTTGTATCAATATATCCCCATTTATCACGTGGTGAATCATAATCTTCGAAGTAGGCTTCTTCATTACTTACCTGTGCGTCTTTCTTATCATCTCCACATGAAAAGAAGGCAAGCAAAAGCAATAAATGATAATATTTCATAGGTTTAAGAGTTTTATTCTAAACTTTATTAATAATGTGAAAAATTACACTTTTGTTGTGATACATTTTAGTAATTAGTACGTTAATTAATTATATGCGAAATATTTTATTCCTTTTACTATTGCCATTTGTCTCATTTTCCCAACAACCATGGGAAGTTTTACAAGATGATTCGCTGGGTTTTTCAATAAAGGCACCTTTTGAATTTGATAAGAAAGTCAATGAAGCTATGACTGATTTCGGCTTGCAAGAAATCATTTCATATGGGATAAAAGCACCTGATAATCATAGTAATTATCTTTATCAAATTATGGTAATCCCATATCCAGATTCTACTTTTCATCCTGATAGCACAGCTTTCAAAAATCTTGTAATTCAGGAATTTATAGATGCTTCACATGATACTGAGACCGCTGAAAAAATCTATCAAACGAATACCTTAATTGATGGTCAAGAATACGAACAATGGGTCATTCATCACGGAAATGAATATTCTATAAAGTCGAGAGCTACAATCAAAAACAATGCGTTGTTCGTCATACAAGTAATTACTGATTACGATAAATCCGTAAACGTCTTTATTGATAAATATTTGGACAGTTTTAAATTTATTGAGTAAGACGTACTTTCACTCTTTCTACACAATCATTGATCATTTCTAAGCATTGGTCAATCGTGCGTTTATGTGTCCTGAAACTTAGAATTGCTGCACGCATCCAATTTTCTCCATTCAATATAGAAGACGAGAGAAAGACTCTACCATCTTTGTGGATTTCTTCGGTTAATAAGCGATTGAATTCGTTTTTATCTTCGCAATGTTTGTAGCGATATAATACGACACTAAGTTCGGGTTCGGCACCAGTTTCGAAACCAAGTTTTTCAATTTCTCTATGGAAATAGATTGCTAATTTGTGCTTTTCAGTTAAGGCTTTTATAAATGGGTCAAGCCCAAAAAGGCGCAGCGAAAGCCATAGTCTTAAGCCGCGAAAATGTTTTGTTAATTCAGGACTAACGTCTGCTGGCGAAATCTCATCAAAACGTTCTTGTGCGTCCTGCATGTAACCAGCTTTATAGAAGTGACTATCATACATCGCTTTGACATCCTTGATAAGAATAACACCAAGACCGTATGAAAGGAATAATCCTTTATGAGGATCAATTGCTAAACTATCGGCTCGATCCATTCCCTTGAATCGCTCTTTCAATTCATCCACGAGAACGAAAAAGCCACCATATGCTGCATCAACATGAAACCAGCAATTGTATTCAGCCGCGATATCAGCCATTTTATTAAGTGGATCAATTGATCCTGTGTCAGTTGTTCCAGCTGATCCTACTATCAAGAACGGATTTAAACCGTTCGAAATGTCTTCTTTTATTTGATTGGTTAAAGCGTTAGTGTCCATTTTGAACTGCTCATCCATGGTGATGTATCGCAATTTGGATTCATTCAAACCTGCAATTCGAATCGCTTTTTGGACACAATGATGTGTTTGATTCGTAACATAGATAACACTAGAATCTACTTTTCGAGAAGTAATTTCTTTTTTATCACGTGCTGTAGTAATAGCAATTAAGTTTGCAATGGAACCTCCTGAACTTAAGTTACCATGAGCATTTGGGGGAAAGCCCACTATTTTACACATCCATTGAATCAAACTGTTTTCGAGTTGTACAGCACCTGGACCTCCAAAAAATATCCCAGCATACCTATTCGTTACAGCTGCAAGAAAATCTCCCATTGCAGTGGGGTAGATGCCTCCACCAGGAATGTATCCCACATGTCCTCCACTTGCTGGATTCAAACCCTTAGAATCAACATTTTCTTTTAAAAATCCCAGCACATCTTCTATCGAATTGCTCTTGTCAAATGTGATATTTCGAAACGGATTTTCATCATGATATTGGTCAATAAAGGCTTTGTTATCCTCCATATTGTCAATGAATGAATCAGTATAAGCTAATACTTTTTCCATCCATTGTTTTCTCAGCTCTGGCGATGGTTCAAGCACACTGCTATGGTGCTCAAGATCCAAAATTTCTTGTGATAATTTATCCATAAGGCTTATGGAAATCTTTTGACGTTATTAAAGTTGGGTTTTCTTTTTTCAAGGAAAGCATTTCGACCTTCTTCTGCTTCATTTGTACCATATGCGAGTCTCGTTGTTTCACCTGCGAAGATTTGTTGTCCTATTAATCCATCATCGATCATATTGAATGCGTATTTAAGCATTTTGATCGCTGTTGGCGACTTCCAAAGAATTTCTTGTGACCACTCATAAGCTACTTTCTCAAGTTCTTCATGCGGAACAACTTTGTTCACCATCCCCATTTCGTATGCTTCTTGTGCTGTGTAATTCAATCCCACAAAGAAGATTTCTCTTGCTCTTTTTTGACCAACCTGTCTTGCTAAATATGCAGAACCCATTCCCGCATCAAAACTTGCTACATCAGCATCTGTTTGCTTGAATATCGCATGTTCTTTGCTAGCTATCGTCATATCACAAACCACATGTAAACTATGTCCACCGCCCACTGCCCATCCAGGAACCACAGCAATGACTACCTTGTTCATAAATCGAATCAGTCGTTGAACTTCTAGTATATTTAGACGATGTACACCATCTTGTCCTCTATAGCCAGCCTTATCTCTCACTCGTTGATCACCTCCGGAACAAAACGCCCATCCACCATCTTTCGGTGAAGGCCCTTCTCCTGACAATAAAATCACGCCTATCTCTTCATCTTGTCTTGCATCATCAAGTGCCTCATATAATTCAAAAACCGTCGTTGGTCGGAATGCATTTCTCACTTCAGGTCTATTAAATGCGACACGCGCAACACCATTACATTTTCTGTAAGTAATGTCTTCGTATTCCTTTACGACCTGCCATTCTAGTTGGTTGAATTCGTCTAATGTCATCTTTTAAAATTTGATTTCAAAGTAAAGGAAATAAACCGAATCTTGAAGTGAAAAGTTTTACTATGTTTTATTTATCTCTTATTTCGTATGCCTTTTGGGCTCGAGCCCAAAAAAAATATTATGAGAAACTTTTGATGGATTGAGCAAACTCAGTGATGATGGAATCATTATCCTGGTCTTCCAACGTGTGAACTCCTTGAATGTAGTTCATCCCAAGGTATTCAGCCGACTCCTTGAACACTAACCAGAAAGAATCTCCTAAAGTACCACCATTCGAACTGGTGATAACAGCCATGTTCTTTCCTCTTAATTTTCGCCCTATATCTTTTTCAATCTTCAATAAATCGGTTATTCGATCGAAGAAAGTTTTAAGTAAAGCACTCATTGAATACCAATAAATTGGTGTAGCAAAGATTATGGTATCGTAAGTTTTAGTAATGCGGTCTAGTAGTTCGATGTACTGGTCGGAAGGAGAATAATTGTGTTCGTATGAGTAACGTTCTATGTTATAGTCAAGCAGGTCAATAATGTCACAATTAAGAAGTCGTTTCAAATCGTTTGCAACCTTATGTGTGTTGCCATTTTTTCGTTCACTTGATAATATTACGACTGTTTTCAATTTACTTACTTTAATTGTAAAAATAAAAAAGCCCAATTATCTACTGACAATTGGGCCAAATATTTTTTCTGAGAGTGTATTACTCTTTTAGCTTTCCAATTTGGTATTTAGCTTGCTCCAGGTATTTTTCACCTGTTACTTTTTCATAAGCTGCAATTGCGTCTGCTTTATTTCCCATAGCTACATATGCTTTTGCTTGTGCAATGTAA
The DNA here is from genome assembly GCA_964566605.1 of uncultured Saprospiraceae bacterium. Taxonomy (GTDB): domain Bacteria; phylum Bacteroidota; class Bacteroidia; order Chitinophagales; family Saprospiraceae; genus JAHDFB01. Next base: position 18,744 of record CAZMKA010000022.1, read on the forward strand.
TATTTATCTTCTACTGCATCTGCTGCAGAGCTTACTTCTATAGCTTTAGTTGCCATTTCAAGAGCTTTTTCATTATTTCCTGTTTCTAAGTAAGATCTTGAAACATAATAAGAAATTGATGCATGATCCATAACAGCTAAAGCTTTCTCACCTATAGTGATTGATTCTTCAAATTTGTCTGAAGTATAAGCTTTTCCTGACATAGAGTTTAAACCTTTCATTATGCTTTTAATATTCTTTTCTTTTCCAGCTTCTTTATACATTGTTGCAGCTTGAACTAAGTATTCTGTTGCATCTAGAGATTTTCCTTGCTTTTTAAGTGCATTACCTATACCATAAAAGTTTTTAGCATTGGTAGAATCATAAGCAATTCCTTCTTTAAATATTGCGATAGCTTCGTCGTAAGCTTTAGCTTTACTTTTAGCTGTAGCAACACTATAGCTTGCTTTTGCTGCGTTTTTCTTAGAAAGTTTTAGTACTTTTTCATTTTCTTCTGTCGTCGCAAGTTCAATTGCTTGTTTCATTAAAGGTAAACCTTCATCGTAATTCTTTTCTTTCAAAAGTGCTAAGGCTTTGTTATACGTGTTAGTTGCAGTAATCTTTTCTTCTGCATCTTGGGCATTTATCATTGTTAGAGAAAGTGCGAAAAAAGCAATTAAACTAAAAATTGATTTTGCATTCAAAGCGATAAATTTCATAAGATTTATTTTTTATTAAGTAGTGATTTTTAAAAATGATGCGCAAAATAATAAAAATGGCGCATTCATACATGGGTTTAACCCGCATTTGAGCGTATTTTGTTACAGATATTATTTCTTTTAACGAAATTTTAGGAAATAAAATGATGGGTAATTGAACGATAATGGCTTATTACCTCGAAAATTCCATATTTAATAACTACAAAAGAAAAGAAGTCAATAAACGCTTCCAATGCCATTTGACTAAAGTGACGCACTTTAATTTCTCATTTTTTATTCATAAATCATTACTATATTTGCACTAAATTTCTTAAATGAAAATAGCAGTTTTTCCAGGTTCATTTGATCCCATAACTTCAGGTCATGAAGACTTGATAAGAAGGGCCTCATTGATGTTCGATAAACTTATCGTTGCAATCGGTGTTAATTCGCAAAAGAAATACTTGTTTGATCTTGATAAACGTATCGAATGGTTAGAAGCTGTATTTGCCGATGATGATCGAATCGAAGTTTCACATTACAAAGGATTAACAGTAAGATTCTGTAAAGAAGTAGAATCGAAATTCATTGTTAGGGGTTTAAGAAATTCTAGTGATTTCGAGTATGAAAAACAAATATCACAACTCAACAATATTTTAGGTGAAGGAATAGAAACAGTATTCTTAGTTAGCCAACCGAAGTTTTCACATATAAGCTCTTCTATAGTAAGAGAAATACTGAAAAATGATGGAGACGCTAGTTCACTATTACCTAAACAAATCGTAATTAAATAATTTTTGGGCGAAAGCCCATAAACCAATCAAATAAAAACAACATATGTCAAATGCAATCTTTGATATTCCGGTACCGGTGAATGAACCTATACTATCTTATGCACCAGGATCTCCTGAAAAGCAAGCTTTAGTTGAGGCGATAAATGAATTGAAGGCAACTAAAATTGATGCGCCAATGTGGATAGGAGGGAAGAAAATTACTACTTCCAATAAAGTAGCGATGCACCCGCCGCATGAAAGAAATCATGTGTTAGGACATTTCAATCACGGTGATAAAACACACGTAACTCAAGCAATAAACGCTGCACTTGAAGCAAAAGCGGATTGGGAAGCGATGCCTTATCAAGATAGAGCGGCTATCTTCTTGAAAGCTGCCGACTTAATTGCTGGTCCTTATCGAGCAAAAATGAATGCAGCAACTATGCTAGCTCAATCTAAAAATGCATTTCAAGCAGAAATTGACGCTGTATGCGAAATGGCTGATTTTTTCAGATTCAATGCGAAATTTGCTGAAGAATTATATATCCAACAACCTTATTCTCCTGAAGGAATTTGGAATCGATTAGAGTATCGAGCATTGGAAGGATTTGTATTTGCAATCACTCCATTCAACTTTACATCTATTGCAGCGAACTTACCAGCAGCTCCAGCCCTTATGGGGAACACAGTTGTATGGAAGCCAGCTGAAACACAGATATATTCTGCGCAGGTAATCATGGAAGTATTCGAAGCAGCAGGTTTGCCAGCAGGTGTAATTAACTTGGTATATGCTGATGGTCCTGAAGCAGGTGAAGTGGTATTCAAGCACAGAGATTTTGCAGGTCTTCACTTTACAGGTTCAACAGGTGTGTTCAGACATTTATGGAAAACAATAGGTAATAACTTAGATATATATAGATCTTATCCGAGAATTGTTGGCGAGACGGGAGGAAAAGATTTCATAGTAGCTCACGAGTCAGCTGATGCAAAGGTTGTTGCAACTGCTATGGTAAGAGGTGCATTTGAATTTCAAGGGCAAAAATGTAGTGCCGCATCAAGAGCTTATATTCCAAAAGGAATGTGGGAAGATGTAAAGAATTATATGGAGGCTGATCTTGATGAAATTTCAATGGGATCTGTTGAAGATTTTAGTAATTTA
>CAZMKA010000022.1:21362-29684 GCA_964566605.1 uncultured Saprospiraceae bacterium
TAATTTCATTAATGCAGTTATCGATGAAAAATCATTCGATAAAATTTCAGCATATATTGACCAAGCAAGCAATGACGCTGATGCTGAAATAGTGTTTGGAGGAATTTGTGATAAGTCAACTGGTTATTTCATTCAGCCGACTGTAATTCTAGCTAAAAAGCATGATTACACGACAATGTGTGAAGAGATATTTGGCCCAGTATTGACTGTTTATGTTTACGATGAAAAAGATTATTTTGATACTTTGAAATTGGTAGATGAGACTTCACCGTATGCATTGACAGGTGCAATTTTTGCAAGAGATAGAGGAACGATTGTTAAGTCCTCAGATGCATTAAAAAATGCAGCAGGTAACTTTTATATAAACGATAAACCAACAGGAGCAGTTGTAGGGCAACAACCTTTTGGTGGAGCTAGAGGCTCGGGTACTAATGATAAAGCAGGTTCGATTATCAATCTTTATAGATGGGTTTCTCCACGAACAATCAAAGAGAACTTTAATCCACCAGCTAATTACCGTTATCCTTTTTTGGGGTAAACCCCAATTATGCACTAGACAATCTATTATGTAACGAAACTTCCAAATCTCCTGATTTTATAGCATTTTAGTTCCACAATACGAAGGTCTAATACATAATTCGGGTTGAACCCAAATTAAGCAATAGGTTTAAACAAAAGAGATGTCGGTAAAAACATACCGTTCATCTCTTTTTTTAATTTATGTGCAACGATTTGCATTAATTTGTGGTACAATTCGTTGTAGTAGAAATGGTATAATTTAATGCTTATATAAAATCAACTAACTTTATGACAAATAAATATTTGTTAGTCTTTATCTTTTCACTAATGTGTTCGCTTTCTTTAGCTCAAGAAAGATATACTATAAGTGGATACATAACAGACAAAAATACTGGCGAAGGTTTGATTGCAGCTAATGTAGCTGATCTTCGTACTGGAAAAGGTACAATAACCAATACTTACGGATTCTATTCTCTAACCATACCAGGTGATTCCCTTTTTCTAGGCGTATCTTATGTGGGATATCAAACACAAGTCATTCCTCTTAACCTAGTAGATGATATTACAATAGATATTACATTGAGTGATGCAACTGCACTACAGACAGTAGAGATCGTGGCTTCCAAATCAGAGGATTTGATCGAAGAAAATACTCAAATGTGTACTATAAGGGTACCCGTCACTCAACTTAAAAAGATTCCTGCTTTTCTTGGTGAAACTGATATTTTAAAAGCTATCCAATTATTACCAGGTGTTCAAAGTGGGGGAGAAGGTCAAAGTGGATTTTACGTTCGTGGTGGTTCTCAAGATCAAAATTTGATATTACTTGATGGAACGCCTGTGTATAATGCATCACATTTGTTTGGCTTTTTCTCGGTATTTAACGCTGATGCCATCAAGGACGTAACTCTTGTCAAAGGTGGGTTTCCAGCGCGATATGGAGGTCGTTTGTCCTCAGTATTAGATATTTCAATGAAAGAAGGAAACATGAAAGAGTTTCATGGATCAGGCTCCATAGGACTTGTTGCTTCTAAGTTAACGCTTGAAGGGCCCATATGGAAAGATAAAATTTCTTTTATTGTCTCTGCACGTAGAACTTATATTGATATTTTAGCTCGACCATTTATTAGTTTGGCTTTTGCACAAGAAGAGGGAACTTCAGGATCATTTGGTTATTACTTCTATGATTTTAATGGTAAATTGAATTGGAAAATAAGCCCTGAAGATAGAGTGTATTTCTCTGTTTATTCTGGTGATGATGTGTTTTATACCCAACTAAAAAATAGCTTTGAAGGATCAATTGATCAGGTAGATGAAACAGTTAAAATAGGTTTCGGATGGGGTAATCTTACTTCAACTTTACGATGGAATCATTTATGGACTGATAAGTTGTTTTCAAATACATCGCTTACTTACTCTAGATATAAGTTTAACACAGAAAATGGATTTACAACGGAAGAATTTGAAAATGGTGAATTACTGAATAGTACAGATGTTGGGTTTGGCTATGTAAGTGGAATAAACGATGTTTCTGCAAAGATAGATTTTGATTATATTCCTGTGCCTGATCACTTTATTAGATTTGGAGGAAATCTAACAAGTCACGTATTCATACCTGGAGAGAATTTTTTCAATTTTAACGTAGTTCAAGAGGGTCAAACACTCTTAGAATTAGATAGTATTGTTGGTCAAGATACAACACGAGCTATAGAAACATATCTATATGTTGAAGATGACTTTGAAATTACACAGAGACTTAAGGCGAATATTGGACTACACTTTTCATCGTTCTTAGTTGATGAGGCACAATATCATTCGTTACAACCTAGAATTTCAATGAGATACTTGTTTGATAATAAATTATCATTGAAAGCTAGTTTCGCAACTATGCAACAAAATATTCAATTCCTTACGAATGAAAACATAGGACTTCCATGGGATCAATGGCTGCCATCCACTCAAAGAGTAGTTCCCCAAACCAGTTGGCAAGTAGCAGCAGGTTTAGCTAAAACTTTCAAAGGTGGTTATGAAGTTAGCATAGAGGGTTATTATAAGAAAATGAATAACGTATCTGCTTACAAAGAAGGAGCATCAAGCTTTCAAGGATTAGATTGGGAAGATCAAGTTGTACAAGGAGAAGGTTTATCATATGGTGGAGAATTATTCATTCAGAAAAAAGTAGGTAAACTTAGCGGGTGGATAGGCTATACACTGAGTTGGAGTTGGAGAAGATTTGATGATAAAAACTTCGGTGAGTGGTATCCATTTACATTTGATAGAAGACATGATCTTTCTGTTGTAGCACTTTATGAAATTAGTGATCGATGGAATGTTAGTGCGACATGGGTTTATGGAACAGGGAATACATTTACTTTCCCTACAAGTCTTTCTTATTTTGTTCAAGAGTTTGAATTCGGAGCTTTCCCTCAAGAGATCAATAATGTTACAGAAAGGAATAACTATAGGTTAGCTCCATTCCATAGAGCTGATATAAATGTAGATTATTCATGGGGTAAAAAGAGATGGAAACACAAAATAAGCATGGGTGCATATAATTTATATAATCGAAAGAATCCATTTTTTCTAAATCCTGAAAATGAGTTTTCTGTTGATCCTGTGACAGGACAACTTGAAAGTAGACAAGTACTTAGACAATATTCATTGTTCCGATTGATACCATCTATTACTTATTCATTCAACTTTTAAAATACACAAAAATGAAACATATAAATAATATCATCTTTTTTGCTGCAATCTTTCTAGTTCTAAGCTCGTGTGAAGATTATCTTACCAAAACAATAGAGTTTGAAGAAGTTGGTTATGAACCTCAAATTGTAATAAATGCAAAAGTCAAAGACTCTATTGATTACATGAATATTTCAATAAGTCAAAATGTTAATTACGCAAATAATTCAAATTCTGAATTCCAATTAATTGACGGAGCGGAAGTTAAATTTTTCATTGATGGAGATGAGCTTGCAGTCGAAGACGAAGCTTTTGAAGTAAATAATTCTTCAGACTTATATAATCATCACGTAAAGTTTCCTTCAGGTTTTGATGTGGCAAATAAGGAATTCAGTATGGAAGTTAGTCATCCTGATTATCCTACTGCCAATACAGTTACTTCAATAAATACTTTCCCTGAAATCACGAATATTAGTTTTGAAGAAAATGCTAGAACAGGTACAGATTTTGGATATCCTATAATGCAAGATGCTACAACATTTACGATTGAAGATAGGGATGATGGTATCAACTATTATAAGTTTGGAATAAGAGGAGATTTTGATTATAATATTGAGGTTGACGATCCGTTTGCTGTTGAACTATATTTCGGAGGATTAATAATTTCCGACGAAGATTTTAATGGTAGTTCAAAAGAGTTTACAGTTTATTCTCAAAATTTGGAGTGGGACGAGTCAGATTTAACTTTAATTATTACTAATATTTCAGAAAGTGAGTATAAATTCAGTGATTCATATAGTACATATCAATCTGCACAAGATTTTGGATTCTTTTCGGAGCCTGTAACTTTGTTTACAAACATTGAAAACGGCTTAGGAATATTTAGTGCAGAACAAGTACAGAAGTTCCCAATAGAGTAACAGAAAGGTTTGTGGCAATAAAACTGCATTCTTGAAACAAGGCACTAAAGTATCTTGGAGGGATTATGTCATTTTAATGGAAACTTGGCTATTAAACAAGTTGCTTAATACTTGGGAAGGATTATGATGTTATAATAAGACTTCACTTATAAAACAATGCACTAAAGTACCTTGAAGTAGTTATTAAATACAAAGAAGGGGTTTCACTCCTCTAAAAATATGGAAACTCATTTATCAGTTTATTAAAAAAATGACTGATCATACTAGGCTTCGTAATCCACAAAAACGCCACACCAAACAACGCTCCATAAAAGTGGGCTGTATGATCAATTCTTGATTCGGTATCACGTGCAGCATATGTACTATAAATAAGATATCCTACAGCAAAAAGTATTGCTGGCATAGGAATGATAAAAAACAATAGAAAATGTTCATAAGGCAATATTGCAGCGAAAATGAATAACAAACCACTAACAGCACCACTTGCGCCAACACTAGCGAAGCGAGGGTTATCTTTATGTTTTAAGAAAGTAGGAATAGATGCGGCAATGATATTTAATAGATACATTCCTAGAAAAACGATACGTCCCATGTACTGTCCATAGAAGTCTTCGGAAGTAAAAAGTGTCTCCACAAAACTACCTATCGAGTACAGCACATACATGTTTACTGCCAAGTGAATGTAATCACCATGAACAAATCCACCACTTAAAAACCTGAAATATTCCTTTGACCTTTTTTCATTGTAAGGATAATGCTTCAACTTTTCGAATTGCATTCTATTGTTTAATGAAGTGTAACTAACCAGAACGGTAAAAATGATAATGATAATTGTAATAGGTGCCATCATACCGTAAATATAAGCTTATTCGTTATGATATTTCTCTCCTTTGATGATTGTACATGCCCTGTATAATTGTTCCATGAACATGATTCGGATAATTTGGTGGGAATAGGTTGCTTTTCCGAGTGCGATTTTTTGACTGGCTTTCGCCAAAAGGTCTTGATGGATTCCATAGGCTCCTCCCACCAAAAAAATGATATTTCCCGAGTGTGTGGCCATCCAGTTTTCTAGTTTGTTACTAAATTCTACAGATGTGAAATCTTTGCCATGTTCGTCGAGTACAATGAGCTTGTCTTGCGGTTTTAAGTGTTTTAAAAGCATTTCTGCTTCTACTTTTTTGAGTTCTTTGGGAGGTAGTTTTGCTGCGTTTTTAACAGGAGGGAAGGTTTTTATTTCAAAAGGGATATACCGTTTGATTCGTTTTTCATATTCCGTAATTCCTTCTGTAACGAAGCTCGGTGTTGATTTTCCTATTAGCCAAAAGTAAATTTTCATATCACATCTATTTTTGAACTGCTGTATATTTTTCTAGGATATAGCTGACGTCTCCAGACTTGAATTCTTTAACCACAGTTTTTTTACGACCCTTTTTATGTTCCGAGTTGATCAACTCTCCTTCGAAGTTTTTGATGTTATAAAATGCCTGATCAGGAGAAGGGTAGTAAGGCACATTTTTAAACGGTATCGTATTTGATCGATGACCAGCATATACTTTTTTTAATGACTCATGCACTAAAAACGGAGCCAAAAACACCTCATCATATAATTCCTCTTCTTCCAAATATTCAAACAATGCTTTTTGGGCTCGACCCACATCCACAAACGATTGATTAACGTCGGAAATAGGTTCTCTTTTCAACGCTAAAATCACTGAAACTCCTATAATTGCTATTGTCAATAGATGCACCAATGTATGCTTGAAATATTGATCAATAGCTCGAAAGCAAACGAATATACTCAATGGAATCAAGCACAAAATGTATCGACTTGAATAAAAATTCATCGCCGTAAATAGCAAGTAAACAAAGAAAAACAGCGTAATCGTCAGAAATAAAAGATGATGCTTTTTATAATGCTTTTTGATTTCAAGGATAAAGGGAATAATTCCTTGGGAATAGAACACATATTCAAAAGCAGATATAAACTGGGCCCGCAATCTTGCGATTGTATCAATTTGAAGATCAAGATGATTCGGGTAAAATACCCAACCAAAACGCATTTTTTGAACCATAAGAAATAGTGCGTAGGGTAGAACACCGAGAATCAATTTGAATAGAAAAATAAAGCTCTTTTTCCATGAAAAACTATTTGTAAGTAATTGATGTGCCAAGAAACTAAGCCCGAGTACAGGAAAAAGAACTGCACCTGATTCTTTGGAAAGTAAACAAAGGGATGCAAAGAGTATCGATAGATTATGTTTGCCTCGACTGAAAGAAAATAGCGAAAGCAATACGAACAAGCTAACAAGTACTTCAGGCAGAACCATAGCTGATTGAGCGAGGAAGATGCCAGTAAAAGCGAGAAAGAAAACCGCGTAATGTCTTGAATTCGGTAAGTGGTTTTTGGAGAACGAATAGAAAAAGTAGAGTAGGGTGACGCTAATGAGCAAAGCAAAAGCATGCAAACTCGGCACTGAAATTCCGAATATCTTACCCCATATACCACCAAGAAAGTGAAATAACATAGGATGACCTCGGGAGAGATCAATATCGATTGAACCAGGTAGAAGCGAAGGAATCGTTTTACCCATTTCACTCACTGCCGGACCATAAACCCACGATTCATCCCAAAAATATGGGATAGGAAGATAGAAAAGCTTGATTGTCAAGAACGCAATAATCCCTAAAATTAGGATAAAGTACCTAGTAGAATTGGAATTAAAGAATTGTGAATAAAGCATTTATAGAATTTACAAAATAGGTGTATTAAAAAAACACGGTAAAACTATTTATATTATATAAATAAGCATTACTTTTGCCCTCCAAATTTATGGTGATTGTAGCTCAGTTGGTTAGAGCACCGGTTTGTGGTTCCGGGGGCCGCCGGTTCGAATCCGGTCTTTCACCCTTGAAAGCTTGACACGAAAGTGTTGAGCTTTTTTTTGTGTAATACTATTTTCGATATACTTTTTTTATTTTTGTTCGACATCTGAACAAGGTTCCTCACATGAAAATCCTAAAATTATTATTGTTATTTAGTCTTATTCTTTTAATAGGTTGCATTTCCACCTACAGTGAGCTTCCATCAAGGAAGTCATATAAGGTATATAAAAAGGGCATTAAAGTTATTAGTGAAGATTGTCCTGAGTTGAGAAGGATGATACGTGAAGGGCAAATGAGAATTCCAAAATATGATTGTGATTATTCTTGTTTTGTACATTTTGAAAGAGAATTTTATGAATATATGCAAGCAAATAGTGACGTTTTTTTTTCAGATTTATGTGTTAAAACGAAAGATGAAATTGATGAGTTGTTTGGATTTGAAACAGAGGTGTTTTCTCTAGGTAAAAATAAAAGAATTGTTGGTTTATTGATTTTTAATACTAAATCTATTGGTGATCATATTTCTAATACCTATGGTTACAAATTAAATGAACAAGACTCGATTATCTTAAAATATTAATTCCTAAATTAAAATTTGAAGATTTAGATATTGTTTAAAAGTGGAATTACTCATTTAAAGCTATAGTAATTTGTGAAACTTGCACTAACAATAAAAAAGCCGAATCGACTTAGTGATTCGGCTTTTATAATTTTATTCTTCTATTCTATCAAGAACCCATAGGTCATTATTTGCGTCTCTAAAGGCAACAACTCCATATTCTGAATTTATATTCAACTCTGAATATGCAGAATGTTGTATTTGAGAATTATTCTTACCGATTGCTATATACGTATCAAGGAAAACTTTTTCAAAGGGAGAATAGCTTTCAACAAACTCATTTCCAAAAGTATTATTATGATTGTCGTTCTCAAAAATTAATCCATTCGTTGAAGTACCATTTTCATTAAATGGCATAAGCATGCATGTAAGAGATTTAGCTAAAACAATATCATTTTCAGTAGTTGAAGTATAATTAGCTGATCCTAAAAGAACTATTTTAAATAGTGGATCTTTTTCGTCATAAATGAAAACTTCAAATTTTTCTGTTTGATAATTTAGATCATTAATAGTCCTATCCGAAGTTGTTTCAACTGAAGAGGTGTACAATTCACGTTCTTCGTTTTTTTGATTTTTATAAATTAACTTAATATTTTTAAAATATAAATTCGGTAAAAAGCTTTTTACTTCATCAATTTTAATTGTTTTGTTTTCTATTATATTGTTAGGTTGATTTGCGCAACTGAACAATAG
>CAZMKA010000022.1:29694-30681 GCA_964566605.1 uncultured Saprospiraceae bacterium
CTGGTATAAATATATTTTTCATTTTTTTATTTTTTATCCTATAATATTACATTCCCATACAGTAAAGTCACAAAAGACTGGAAAACCTAGTGCTGTTTCATAGTATATTCTAATTCCGATTCCGTAACACGTATTGTGGCCAGAGTATACTTCGGGCCAAGGAAATGGTAGATGCCAATCTGGAATGTTAACCCAATCATCTTGAATAGCTGGTGAGATCACTTCTTCCTAGTTGCTTTGATTTAGCTGAGGGTTAAAAGGTATTTCATCCCATGCTGCAATTAATCTATACTGATATCCAATTATTTGATTTTGAAATCCATCATAATTATCATATTGATCACAATCATCAAAACAACTTTGATAATCTTCCCATGAATCATAACCATAGGTGTTTGCACATTCTTTTAAACAGAATTCTTTCTCTACTGTTCCTTCAACTTGCAAGCAATCATAATAACAATCTTCATATTCTTCATTGGTGCAATTACTAATACATTCGTAATGTGCTTCACAATATAGTGCATCATTATTATCTACAAATAGACATGGTTCACATCCAGTGTATTCAACTGACATAATGTTTGTAAGTGGATCATATGAAATTTCAAACTGAGCATTTAATATAAAGGGTATTAGAAAAATAAAAGATAAAATTGATAAAGCTTTCATATAATAAAGTTTTGATTATCTTTATTCCGGTTAAGGTGTTTCAAATAAATATTTGTGAATTACTTTATTAAGGGTTATTCCAAAGATACAACATTTTATAAAATAGTCAAACCATTCTTTATCATGCCTCTTATTCAGGGAAATAAACACTTTCACTTTTAAATTACGGCCTATGGTTTATAACATATCGATGTTTTAGTTGAAAGGGTTTCTCATCGTGTAATCCCATTTCGATTAATTGTGTAGGTGTCATGCGAGTTCTATTTAAGATGAAAGAATAGCTTGCTCCTTACACATATCCATGAGGATATCATG
>CAZMKA010000022.1:30691-32370 GCA_964566605.1 uncultured Saprospiraceae bacterium
ATGTAATTGATACTGGAAGAAGGATGAGGGTAGGTCGACAGCTCGTCTTCGCTTAGAAGGAATGTTCCATTAATAAAAATATTCTTGATGTGATGTTCACTAAAGTTTTCATCGTACTTGCGAAATAATTCTAGCAGTCGCAGTTCTGCTGGACTACAATCAACGGATGATTTGTTGATGGGCGCATTTATATTTTTTTTTTGCATCTGAAAAAGTATATGCGGAGTCACTTTTAGGGCTGCAAAAACAACCGAGGTTGAGATTTCCAGTCCTTTCGGAACCTGTCACCCTTAAGCGACACCTTATCATAAAATATTTTTCGAGTATTACTTCGGTTTGTTTTTGCATTGTAAAGACAAGGAAAAAGTGGGATATGATAAAAGGAAGCCACATTTAAGGGATATAGTATTAAAAAAGCCTTATTTAAACATCAAAAAGGTCATATATAAGCTCTAATTCTTCAGGAAATTCTTCTAATTCAGGATCTATTTTTATCTTAAAAGTTTTAGATGTGTTATCAAAAGCACTGAAAATTGGAAAAGGTTTGTTATTGTTTTGTTCATATATCAGATTAAGCACTTCATTTTTTGTAATTATTGGATAAACTTCTTTTTCTAAAAAATTATTAAAATAAGTTTGGAACTGTTCGCCTGCACCATTTTCATATACTTGAAATGTATAATCTGCGATTTTTTCAAATTTTATCATTGTTTGAAATTAAGAGTTAAATAATATAATGGGTTCTATGAAATGGAACTCATAGCTTAAAAGAAGGGGTGTGAGCTAAAGGTATAAAATATTCATAATTGAAAAAAATATTTCTCTCAGTTGGGGTATGTTGTAAAAAAAACACAACATCACAACATTTTTTTAAAACAAAGTCATAACTGCTTGACTATTAGCGTTTTATTAAAATAATTCATGTTGTGTTTATGTTGTGTTATGTTGTAAACATGTTGTGGAGTTGTAAAATTTAACATAAATACAACGCTTTTACAACATATTTACAACTTACTTACAACATACTAACTATTTGATATATAGTATATTATAGTGGTTAGTAGTAGTAAAAGTATTATAATGTTGTGTTTTTTTAGAATGTATGTTGGGTGTGTAGAAAATTATTTAAAGGCTATTGGTGTATTTACGTGAGTTATAAGTATAAATATTCGGTACTGGCCACAATAAAGGAAATTGTTTAGCAACTTGGTAAGGTACCTTTCAGAAAAATGATAGCGGATCCTATCGAATAAAAGTGTAGTACTGGATCTTATTGAGCAAAAGTGTGGTGCGTGATCATTAGAATACAAATGTATAGCGGACCTTACCGTTGAATTAAGCGATTGTTAGAACTGTTTGAAACAGATTGAATTCTTTAATTAAACATTATTGTTTTCTTTGCATATTTTTAGATTAGCAATTAACTTGTTTTCTTCTAACACTATCTTTGACTTCAATCTATAATATTTCAGCATTCCACATAAAAGTGTAAGTCCATAAACCAATTTATAATATGGAAGTTGTTCTTTAAATTTAGATTCATTTGAAGGATTTTTAACTGCTTCTAAGAATTCTTTATTTATCTCTTCAACACTTAAATCATATTTTTCCCCAATTTCATCAAGAGCAATTCTCTTCCTAGTAAGAAATATTTTAATTGCTGCTTTACTAATATAGAC
>CAZMKA010000023.1:0-31944 GCA_964566605.1 uncultured Saprospiraceae bacterium
GTGTAATCTTCGACTAAAGGGTCTATTGTAGTAAATCTGGCGATTGTGGGGTCATAGAATCTAGCTCCATAATTATGCATTCCCCAGTCCTCCTCGAATTCCTTCCCATTATAGGTAAATCTATTATTAGGATCAATCGATTCGAATTCACTAGGATCTACATTATTCATACTCATACCGAATGGATAATAATGTTGAATTTGGACAACTTCATTATTTTCAGTTGTTCTGTCAATTGCTCCCATCCCATCCGCTTTCGCGGTTCTCTCTCTTGAAGTACTGTCGTACTTCATCAGCCCTAAAGGCTGAATCGTTCGTTCATCCATGAACCATACCCTTCCATTTCCTAGGTGGTCTCTTATTGTATATTCGTATCCTTCTAGTGTAGAAGGAGTCTCTTCATTTGCTGAATTTGTAAATACATAACGACCATTACTCGTATGAATCGATTCTGCTTCACCATCTTTGTAAATAACCCCGCCAATATAAAAATATTCTTTTATCGGCTTTGTGTTAACCACTCTTTTCCATAAAATTCCATCAGCATCATAAGAATAGTTCATATCAATTGTACCAGCCATTATTCCTTCATTATATCTATTAACATTTACTTCGTTAGGTAAATTTAAGAAATTATATGTTACGGAGTTGACGTCTGCTGAAGATTCTAAATTACCCGTAGTTTCGTTAAATGTGTATTCTAAATACCAATTAAATTCCTGTGTACTTTGTCCACCTCAACCTCGATCCTTCTCCTATCAAGGAGAAGGAAGTCTGTCTTAGAGTATATCAAATTTGTTTTTTTATAAAGAGTTACACTCTTCACCTAGATAAGTGATGTGTTGAATTAAACCAAAATAAGATGTGATTTTTAAGTTTTACTTTTCGGGATTAATCTTAGTTGGATTTTGACGAGTATCAAAAAAGTCTGTTATGTAAATTATATCATCTATTTGTAAATAAATAATCTTATAACATGGTTCGATTAATAAGTTACGATGTCCTTGATTTATGGATTGTAAGTGAAATTCTTCTTGACCTAAATTAGGGTTTTTTGAGAGTAACTTGATTGTTTTATTAATTCTTTTCTGAGTCTTTTTCCTCTTTTAAAGTATCCAGCTTCTTTGTAATATTCATCAATTTTGTCGAGCTGATTCTTAGCAAATGCAGTTATTTTTACTTTTATTCTCAAAGTCTATTTCGATTCTATTATACTTTCAGTTTCATAAACTTCTCCTTCTTCTATATTTTTATTAGAAATTAAAGCTCTGTCCATAAGTTCTTCTGGACTCATTGGTTTTAACCCTTCTTCATAAGCTTCTTTCATACTTTCTTTTCGTACTTGAGACAACTTTTCTAATGTTCCAATATCATTTAGACTTACTAACCATTCTATTAGTCTAAATTTTTCAGTTTGTACATTCATCTTTATCATGTTTACTACTCAAATATAACGTATTTTCCATTAGCTTAGTTTCCTTGTAAAATCTTCACTTGTAATCTATTCTTCAACGGATAAAACAAACTTCAATATCACTTATACAGTTTGAATATCATAATGGTGGAAAAAATTAAATTCAGGCGCTCTCGATACTTTGTCCACCTCAATCCCACTCTTTTAAATTCCTCTCAAAAAACACCTTGATTTTAGACAAGTCTAAAAATATTTTTACATTTGCCTAAAAATATTTTCTGTGGGACTATCTATCACTGAACAAGACTATTTAAAAGCTATATTTTCAATTACCCGCATTGAAAATAAAACGGCTAATACGAATGCTATCGCTGCCCAACTTAAAACCAAGGCTTCGTCTGTAACAGATATGATTAAGAAACTGTCCGCAAAAAAACTGGTGAAATACGAGAAATACAAACCTGTCTCGCTTACTTCTCTTGGGTTAAAAACAGCTACTTCGCTGATTCGAAGTCATCGCCTTTGGGAAACATTTCTTGTTGATCGGTTGAAATACGATTGGTCGAAGGTACATCATATCGCCGAACAGCTCGAACACATAGAAGATGATGAATTGCTTGATAAATTAGATGATTATCTGGATAACCCAAAGTGGGATCCGCATGGGGATCCTATTCCTTCTCACGACGGAACTTTCCCCCAAAGAGAAGAAACAATTCTAGGGCATCTAAATCCTGGAGAGAAAGGAAAAATTTCTTCCGTTTTACAAGACGATAAAAGCTTTCTCGAAGCATTAAACGAAATGAATATATGCATAAATAATACCTTAGAATACATCAAGAAAATTGATTTTGATCAATCCATTCAGATATATATCAATGGAGAAAAAATAATATTAAGCGAATCCATGGCATCTAATATTGCCATCCAAAAAATATAAAATGAAACATTATCTGTTTACACTTACTTTGCTTTTAATTTTGGGCGTAAGCCAAGCTCAAGATAAGATAAAAATCATCTCTTCCGCTTCTATGTTTACTGACATGGCGGAGAACATTATGACGGATGACTTTACCATTTCTACCATCGTTCCCATCGGTGGAGATCCGCACAAATACAATGCACGTCCCAGCGATGCGTCTCGTGTTTCCAAAGCAGACATTGTTCTTATCAATGGATTGACTTTTGAAGGTTGGATAACAGAACTAATAGAAAATGCTGGAAGTAAAGCTAAAATCGTGACGTTGACAGATGGCGTGACACCGATTTCGTCTATTGACTATGCGAATTCGAGTGATCCTCATGCTTGGATGGATGCGGAAAATGCTTTGATTTACATCAAAAATATTTACGATGTTCTTCTAGCTTTCAAACCCGATTCAAAAGCACAACTCGATGCTAATTATGAAAAATATAAGGCGGAAATCATTGCGCTCGATGAAGAAATTCAAACAAAAATAAACAGTATTCCGGAAGCGAAAAGAGTCCTCATAACTTCTCACGATGCGTTCCAATATTACGGTTCTAAATATGGTGTGCAACTCGAAGCCATCATGGGAATTTCAACAGAGGCTGAGGCCCAAACAAGTGACATAACTAGAGTATCTAAAGTAATCAAAGAAAGTAAAGTACCCTCTGTTTTCGTAGAGTCTACCATTAATCCCAAAATGTTGAAGCAAATTGCAAAGGACAATAAAGTAGGAATAGGTGGTGAACTATTTGCCGATTCCCTTGATGACCCTGAAAAACCAGCTGGAACTTATATAGGAATGTTACGTCACAATACCAATACGATTGTTGAAGGATTAACAAAAGGGCCACAAGAAGAGATTAAAGAAGAAACAAAAGTTGACGATTTACTTGATCCAAAGAATATGCCACTAGGACTGAAAATAATATTGGGACTTTCGGCGATAGGTATTTTAATCAAAGTGATTTTAAAAAGAAGAAACCTATGACACCTTACCACTCCAATTTTCCTATTAGTATCAAAGGACTTAGTGTTTCTTACGGTAGAAAGCGTGTGCTAACTAATATTTTTTTGAATGTTCCTGCAGGAGCAATTGTAGGTGTTATAGGACCAAATGGGGCAGGTAAATCAACATTATTTAAATCCATTCTTGGGTTAATTGATGCGAATGCTGGAGATGTAAAAGTGCATGGTCAAAACATAGAGGATGTTCGAAAAAGGCTAGCTTATGTTCCTCAAAAAGACGATGTAGACTGGACTTTTCCCGCAACGGTAAATGATGTAGTACTTATGGGACGTTATCCACATAAAGGTATTTTTCAATCCTTGAATAAACAAGATAGAGAGATTGCAAACGATGCCATGCGTGACTTATCTATTCTCGACTTAAAAGATCGGCAAATAGGTGAATTATCGGGTGGTCAACAACAACGAGTTTTTATAGCACGGGCATTGGCACAAGAAGCCGATTTATTCTTTTTGGATGAGCCGTTTGTGGGAGTAGATATGTTGACTGAAGAGAAAATCATCGAATTATTGAAGCGCTTAAGAGAGGAAAATAAAACGACATTGGTGGTACATCACGATTTATCAACAGTGGAAGAATACTTTGATCATGTCATATTGCTTAATCAACGTTTGGTCGCATTTGGGAAAACAGAAGATGTATTCACTTCGGAAAATGTAAACCGAACATATGGCGCTCAATTAAACATCCTCCATAAATCTCATATAGAAAAGTAATTTTATCGTATTCTTTTTTGGGCTTAAAGCCCAAAAAACTTAACCAACAGCAGATTGCATTAATAATGCACAAGCAATTGCACCATATGTTCCGAGCGCATAACCGATAACTGCCATCAATACACCAACTGGAGCAAGAGCAACATCAAAGGCGGAGGCTACAACAGGAGCTGAAGCCGCTCCACCAATATTCGCCTGACTACCCACAGCCACAAAAAAGAACGGAGCTTTTATAATATATGCAACACCTAATAAAACGATGATGTGAATCAACATCCATATGATTCCTATTCCAAATAAAGGTAAGTTTTCAGGTAAAAATATCTTACCCAAATCCATTTTCATACCTATGGTTGCAACAAGAATATATATAAATATTGAACCCCAATTACTTGCTCCAACACCCTCTAGTTTTTTCGCTTTCGTAAAAGACATTATCACTCCGATAGTTGTTGCAAAAACTACTAACCAGAAAAATCCACTCATGAGAGAACTAAGCCCCAAAGACAATAATTTCGCCTCATACTTTCCAAAAAATGGAGCAATTATATCAGAGAAAAAGTGAGAAACTCCTACACCTCCAAAAGCTATAGCTAACAATAAAAACATATGATAAGTAGTCGGCATTTTTGCAACACTAGCTCTATAATTTTTAACAGATTCTTTCAATGCTGTTATTGATGAATTATCTGCTTTTAAAACCTTGTCAATTTTATCGCTTACCCTTGCACCAGATAAAAGAAATGCCATCCATATATTTGCAACAATCACGTCTATAACAATCATTACACCAAATAAATCATCACCTACTTCGAAAACCTCTTTCATTGCAGCTTGATTTGCACCACCACCAATCCAGCTCCCTGCAACCGTAGAAAGTCCTCTCCATAAATCATCCGGAGCAATTCCTAATGCATTAGGAAACAAACCTGTAAAAATCAAAAGCGCAAGAGGACCACCTAAAATAATTCCAATTGATGCTGAAAGAAACATGACAATTGCTTTGGGCCCCAGCCTATAAATACCTTTCAAATCAATACTCAAACACAACAAAATAAGACTAGCTGGCAAGAGATAACGGGAAGCAACGAAATATAAATTACTTTCTTTGGAAACAATTCCTAATGGCCAATTCAATAAAGCTGGAATCATATAACACAGTAATAATGCAGGTACAACTTTGTAAAAGTCTGCAAATTTTTTATGCTTACTAGTATAAAAGATTGCACCTAGTATCAATGCTAAAATACCGAAAAGAATGGCATCATTGCTGGAGATTATATCTCTCAAGAATACAATGCCATCATACATTAACCTAATAATCCCTTTCATCTATTCTTCTTTAATTGATTTTTATTTTCCAAAGATGCAGAATTTTATTTTCTTTATACTCTATAAAACAAATGATAAATCCTTACTATATTACGATTTATTATATAAAGTTAAACGACGGTGCAATTTTGCATTACTTTTGAAATACCTTACAAACACCATAAAATTAAACTATGGACAGTTACCAACTTCAGCGAAAGCTATTTGAAATAATCGAGCAAAGATCACCGAATAAAGCTGATTTAAAAGATAATCTTGCGCAATTACTTTCATTAAGTAAAGGAGCTATATATAAGCGAATCAATTGCACGACCGCCATTTCATTGTCGGATCTAGCTATATTGATGAAGACTTATAATATTAGTTTTGATCGGCTTGTATTGCCTGAAAAGCAGGAGGTAACTTTTCAATTTCCACAGTTAGAAAAGAAAATAGTTACGTTCTTCGACTATTCTTCAACATTCAAAAACGCTGTTGACAATTTCGCTCAACTTCCCAATGCACAGATATATTACGCCACGAATGAGTTGCCGTTTTTCTATTATTTCTTAGACAAGAACTTGACTTATTTTAAGTATTATATCTATGCCAAGACGGTATGGAATCTTGATTCATACAAGCAAAGGAACTTGAGTTTGGCAGAATTTGCGGAAGAATATGGGGTGATGAATATCATTACGGATTCTTTAAAAACGTATTATGATGTATTACCGAATATTGAGTTTTGGAATGAAAATGTGCTAAACAATACGTTGAATCAGATTGTCTATTTTCTTCAAGCAGGCCATTTCGAATTACCTGAGGAAGCATTTATATTGTGTGACAAATTAGACGAAATCATGGTTCATGTGGAGAAAATGGCTGAGCATGGAAAGAAATTTATGTTGGGCCAAGAGCCTACTGAAAATTCGCCTGAATTCTCAATGTATTACAATGAGATTTCGCATACGAACAACATGCTTTTAATAGAGAATGATTTACAAAGTGCGATTTTCACAGCTTATGATAATCCGAATTACATCATCAGTACGGATGATCGATTGATTGAATACACATTAAATTGGTTTAAAGCGATTCAAAAAAGTTCTCAGCCTATTTCCAAAGATGCAGAACGTACAAGAAAATCAATGTTTAGGAAAATTCACAAACGAATTGACGTGACACGATCGGAAATTGAAACATTTTTAGCGCAATAAATATATGGAACAATATTGGGGAATAGATTTGGGGGGCACGAAAATAGAGTGCGCTGTAATTACATACAGAAAGGAAGCTTCTGTTAAAAATCAGTTTGAAGTATTACATAGGGAACGTGTTCCTACAGAAAGTGCGAAAGGCTACGAGCATGTAATTAATCAAGTAAAAACGTTGGTTAGTCGGGTTGAAACCCAAATGGGCTATCGTCCTTCTAGGTTAGGAATAGGGACACCAGGAGCAATTGAGCCCAAGACAGCATTAATGAAAAACAGCAATTCTGTTTGTTTGAATGGCAAGCCATTTGAACGAGACTTAGAGCGAGAATTGGGGATTGAATTAAAGATGGTGAATGATGCGAATTGTTTTGCGATGGCGGAAACTCATTTGGGCGTTGTTCAAGATTTGGGAGAGAAAGTTAATAATGTCTTTGGAGTAATAATGGGAACAGGTGTTGGAGGAGGTGTTATCATAAATGGAAATGCATTATACGGCAGGCATGGAATTGGTGGAGAATGGGGACATAATTTATTGGAATCGGGAGGAGAAATGTGTTATTGTGGAAGAGTAGGATGTGTGGAGACTGTAATAGCAGGACCATGGCTCGAAAGGTATTTTGCTAAAATAGCGGGAGAGAAAAAAGCATTAAAAGAAGTTGTGGAAAGACATCGAAGTGGTGTTGATTCGAAAGCTACGGAAACAATTCATCGATTAACGAGCATGTTTGGTAAAGGTATAGCACAAGTAATAAATATATTGGATCCTGAGGTTGTAGTGATAGGAGGAGGAGTGGGAAATATAGACGAGATATATACAGAGGGTGTCGATGAGGTTAAGAAGTATGTGTTTAATCCACAATTAAAAACTAAGTTTTTGAAACCGAAGCTGGGAGATAGTGCGGGTGTATTTGGAGCAGCGCTATTATGGGCGGAAGAATAAGAGAGCCAATTTAACAATTAAAAACTTATAGAAAATTATACTCGGACTCTGTTTTATACTTTTTTGACAGAAGCGATCCTGACTTTATAAATAGATCAAATAATGAGAAAATCGATTTTAGTATTAAGCTTTCTATTAGTTGCAAGTTTTGCTTTCAGCCAGAAAAAACCTTATGTAATCTATAATTCAAAAGGCAAGAAAGTCAGTTACAAGAAAATGCTTAAAACGCTTGAAAAGAAAGACATTGTATTATTTGGAGAAATTCATAATAATCCTATTTCTCATTGGTTGCAATATGAAGTTACATTTGATTTACATCAAAAAAAGCAGCTCATTCTAGGTGCAGAAATGATTGAAACGGATAATCAAGCGGCACTTACAGATTATTTACAAGGAAAGATAACAGAGGAAGAATTTGAATCAGAGGCCAGACTTTGGACAAATTACGATACCGATTATGCTCCTTTGGTAGATTTTGCAAAAGAAAACGAGCTTCCATTTATAGCTACGAATATTCCTAGAAAGTATGCGCGAGAAGTTTATCGAAAAGGATTTGAATCTCTCGATACGATTTCTGCCCAAGAAAAAGAGTGGATTGCCCCTTTACCGATTGCGTTTGACAGTGAATTACCCACGTATAAAAAAATATTGGTTGAACTTGGAGAACATGGAAGTCCTGAACTTGTAAAAGCACAGGCAATAAAAGATGCTACTATGGCCCATTTTATTTTAACTAATTATGAGGATGATCATTTGTTTATCCATTTGAACGGGTCATTTCATTCGGACTTTTACGAAGGAATAGTTTGGTACTTAAAGAGAGAAAACGATGCCTTAAATTATGGAACGATATCAACTGTTGAGCAGGAATCTGTAGATAAACTATTGGAATCAAACTTTGGAATTGCTGATTTTATAATTTGTGTTGATAGTGATATGACGGGGACATATTAGAGTTGAATTGAGATATCAATGAAGAAAATCGATGGTTCCTTAGTGTCTAGGATAACTAATGGACATAGGTTTTTTGCCTCAATTGGTTCAATTTCGGTAGAATTTAAAAGGTGGTATGAAGTTGATATCACAAAATCGATTAAGTGTTGGTTTTGTGATAGTGGAATGGTTTAAAATGTTGTTTAAGTGTGGTGGGATTTTGGGGAGTGGGAAGATAAAGTGAGTTTTATCATTTTTTCTACTACCAAGTCTTGAAACACCCTACTACAAACACTCCCCACCCACTCCTTACTCCGCAAAAACATCCAATTCACCCTTTTTTCATACCCCTCCTTTACCATATACTCCACCTTTTCTTGAGATTCTATCTTCTCCCCCGTTTCCATTTTATCATAATACTCTTCATACTCCTCCTTGCTTTCAAAATAATACCTACAATATCGACTTTGTACTAATACTCCCTTTCTTCCTCGTATCTTATTAATTGTCTTAACATACAAACTCTTAAACTGTCTCATCTGCTCACTTACTATTCGCCATGGCTCTTCCAAAAACTTCAGCTTTGGCTGCTTATCCTTTTTCGTACATGTCTTGATATAATTCCCTACTAGCGCTCCCTTCGTTCTTACACGTAACAAAATATGATATCCCTCTCGAGATAAATACATCTTATGAATCTCAACATATCGATTCATATACCTCCAAAATAACTTTTTGAATAGTGTCGCCTCTTCCTCTGTCTTGAAAAAACAACTGCGGGCACTTGCCAAACTCTCAATTAAATAATAACTAGATGATTCAAGTTCTATTATCTTTTTCATAGGTTCTATTTCCTATTAGTGTAATGAACCCCTCATTTCGTTCCAGTTTTTTCCAACTTTTTTTAAAATAATTTTAAAAACCCTTGAATTACCTCGTTTTCTTCTCGCCCTTAACCTTGATCTTTATACTTAACCATCGTAAGAATTGTAGCTAACGCAACAGTCTCTCCCGTCTCATCGTATACATCAACCAAAAACTTAACAATTCCTTTCTTGATATCATCTTCATCTTTTTTCTCTTGTCCTAGTTTTTCCTTTACCGTCAACTTAACTCCTATCGTTGCTCCCGCATATATCGGCTTGATAAATCGACACTCATCAATTCCGTAATTTAAAAGCACAGGGCCTTTTGCTGCATCTACAAACAATCCTGCGGCGGCTGATAATATAAAATACCCATGTGCCACTCTTTGCTCGAACGTAGTTCCTTCCAAACTCGTCACATCTGTATGTGCATAGAAATGATCCCAACTAACATTCGCAAAATTGACGATATCAGTTTCTGTTACCGTACGTTTATGTGTAATCTTCGTATCTCCTACTTCCAATTCCTCGAAGTGTTTTTGGAAAGGATGTGTCGTTGTATCCTTGAATGCTCCACCTTGCTGATATTGTTGTGTTATAGCAGTCATAGCCGTTGGCGAGCCTTGAATTGCACATCTCTGCAGATAATGTTTAACGCCACGCATTCCTCCCATTTCTTCTCCTCCTCCTGCTCGCCCAGGCCCTCCATGAACGAGTAATGGCATTGGTGATCCATGTCCTGTACTCTCTTTGGCACAATCTCTATTTAAAACCAATATCCTTCCATGATGTGTCGCAGCATTTACTACGTAATCTCGTGCGATATTATCATCATAAGTTGTAATCGAACTGACCAATGATCCTTTTCCTTTGTTCGCTAACTCTATCGCCTCATCAAGCGAGCTATAACCCATAATTGTGCTCACTGGACCAAATGCTTCTATCTCATGTACTCCATTCATTTTCCATGGATCATTCGCAACCATGAGTATAGGACTCATAAAAGAACCTTTGTCCAAATCAACTCCTGGTATGTCAAGCTTATCTGGGTCTCCATAAACTAATGTTGCTTCATTTCTGAGTTCTGCAATTCGCTCCTTAACTTCTCTCACCTGCTCTTTTCCTGCTAACGCTCCCATTCTCACACCTTCAGTTCTTGGATCTCCTATAACCGTTTTTTGCAACTGTGCACTAAGTGCTAATTGCACGTCTTCTACCAAGTTTTCAGGAACAATAATTCTTCGAATTGCCGTACACTTCTGACCACACTTAACGGTCATTTCCTTGCGCACTTCTTTTATGAACAAATTAAATTCGTCAGTTCCTGGAACAGCATCTGCTCCTAAAACTGCGCAATTCAATGAATCCGCTTCCATGTTGAAATGGACAGACTGCTCTATTAATTTTTTATGCGACTTTAGCATTTGACCTGTAGTTGCGGAACCAGTGAAAGTCACCATATCTCCCGTCTCTATATAATCAAGGATTCCTCTTGCAGAACCACAAATTAATTGCAATGAACCTTCTGGTAATATGCCGCTATCGATAATATCACGTACCATTGCTTCGGTAAGATAACTCGTCAATGTTGCTGGCTTAACAACAGCTGGCATTCCTGCTAACCAATTCACTGCACACTTTTCTAGCATTCCCCATATAGGGAAATTAAATGCGTTAATATGAATGGCAACTCCAGTTTTGGGCACCATAATATGGTGACCCATAAACGTACCTCCTTTTGACAATCCCACCGGCTCTCCTTCCACAAAATATGTTTGATCTCCTAGTTTTTTTCGTAAGGAAGCATTGGCAAATAAATTCCCTATTCCTCCTTCTATATCAATCCACGAATCCATTCTCGTCGCTCCTGTCTTGTAGCTAATAGGATAATATTTCTCCTTCATTCCATGAAGATGCAATGCCAATTTTTTGATCATCAATCCTCGTTCACGGAAAGTCATTTTTCGCAATGCTCTATTCCCTACTTTTCGTCCATAGTCAAGCATTTCGCCAAAGTCAACACCACCTGCATCTGCAATTGCCACAAGTTCTCCAGTCGATGCATCAACTAACTCTTTTCCACTTCCACTTCCATTAATCCATTGACCAGCTATATAATTTCCAAGCTTCATAATTCGTATTTTTTGGAGGCTTTCGCCCAAATTTTATGCGTTCATTAGTTCCTCTACTTCAACAACAGTTTTTGGGATAGGTTTTCCCAAAACTTTTTGACCATCAGGTGTAACAAGAATATCATCTTCTATTCGTATTCCACCAAATGAATAATAGGATTCAAGTGCATCATAATTTACATACGATTTCCACTTTCCTTCACTTTTCATTTTCTCTATCAACTGGGGAATAAAATAAATCCCAGGCTCGACAGTTAAAACAAATCCCGCTTCCAGCTCTCTTGCTAATCGCAGCGATTTCAATCCGAGTTGTGTACTTCGTTCCATACTACCATAACCCACACGTTGCTCTCCCAAATTTTCCATATCATGTACATCCATACCTATCATATGTCCTAAGCCATGAGGCATAAATAATCCTCCAACACCTTCATTTATCATCTCTTCTACATCTCCATGTACCAAGCCGATTCCATTCATTCCTTCTAGCATTATTCTATACGCTTCAAGATGAATTGATCGATAAGTTACACCAGGTTTTACCATATTGATACAATCAACTTCCATTTTGAGAACAAGTTCATACATCTCTTTTTGACGAGCTGAAAATTTCCCATTTACCGGAAATGTCCTTGTTATATCTCCTGCATACCCAAAAGTATTTTCAGCTCCACTATCATTCAAAACCAACCGACCATCTTCCATTTTATTATCGTGATGGTGATTGTGTAATGTTTGTCCATTTATAGAAAAAATAACAGGATATGCTAACTCACAATGATGCTCTTGAAGTGCTTTTCGGATATCAGCAACTACTTCATATTCATATTTTCCAACCTTCGTATTTCGCATTGCTGCCATGTGCATTAATCGAGTTACGTTAACCGCTTCTTCCATTTGCACGATTTCTTCTTGGGTCTTATAGCTTCGAATATCAACTATTGCTTGAATGAGTTTTTCAGAACTATGACTAGATATTTTTTTTGGGTCAAGCCCAAAAAGCTGCCCTGCTAAAATCATGTGATCGTGACGATACGGCGGTAGAAAATGTACGTCGTTTTGTTCACTAAGCTTTTGCACAAGTTCGCCCAAAGGTCTCACTTCATCAATATTACATAGTTCCGCTAATTCAGCCAAAGGCTTTTGGGGGGCCACCCAAATTATATCATCTATACTGTAATCGTTTCCGTATAATATGGTTTTTCCCGTTCCACAATCAAGGACTACATGTAGATTAGGAAGATTCAAACCAAAGAAATATCGAAAAGAACTATCTTGACGAAAATGATAAATATTGTCTTTATAATTCAATGGAGATTCCGTATTTCCAGGAATCCATACTAAACCATGACCCATCTTTTCTATTAGTTGAGCCTGTCTATTTTTGTAAGTATTTTTTGAGAATAATTGCATATACAATAATACAATATGAAATTTATATTCTGTATACGAAATTGATAAATTCAAGAATTTTTGTCATTAACCATTCTCCGAAAATACTGTAGTAAATAACTTTAATTAAATTCTATTGTGAAAATTGATTAGCCTTTTCTTCTCTCTAGTAATATCATCATCATAAGAGAAAGCATGATTCTATCGTCATCATCGCTATCCATTTCTCCCATTTTCTCTACCGTAAAATTACGCCCAAAAAATGAAGGATTTTTCTTTAGTTTAACGATCGTCTTAAATTTATTGTCTGTCATTAAATAGGAAGGATTGAAAACATAGCCTGTGAAAAATGAAAGAATTGGTATTTGTCCAAATAAAGAATCCATAACTCTTACCCACGGATTGCCTTCATTAAGTTCATATTGCTTTTTCTCTTTTTCATCAATAATGTGATAATTCGTTTTCCACAATGACTTCCAACCTTTTCTTGCAATCTTACCAAATACATTTCCTTCAGCATCGTAAAAACTATATGCTGCAGAAAAATCAAGCCATCTATCAGCTTTTATTCTATAAACGACTTTTGAACGTGTTTCATCCGAAAATATTTCTATGTCTTCCTTAAACTTGAAAATTTTCTGACGTACATAAGCTACAACTTTGCCATTGGCATCAGTTGCGGTAAAATCATTGGCTATAGTAGCTATATTGAACTTGAAAGTAACTGGAAAAACGATGTTTTGCATGATATTAATTTTACTTAAATGTACGTAAATATCTATACTAAGAAAAGGCAAATAAGTCGAAGTATATTACTTGGCTCTTTTATACCAATCTTGTACGACTTGATTTAAAAAGACTTCGGACTTAATATGGTCGAATTTCAATGGCTTTTCTAGAGCACCAAACAATGAAAACCCTCCTCCTAAAAGAATAGGAATGGTCGTAATTCTCAATTCATCTATTAGATCTTCCTTTAAAAAAGCTTGAATAGTTCTACCACCATCAATATATAAAACATGATAACCTTTGGAGTTAATAGATTGAAGGACTTCTTTTGGAGTTCCCCTTAGAATGCTGACTTTATCAATGAGCTTTTCAGGAATATCTTTGAGTTGAGTACTTAAAACAAAAACATGTTTGGCATAAGGCCATTCTCCACCGAATCCACATACGATTTCATAGGTCGTTCGTCCCATTACAATTGCATCTACTTCATCCATTAAAGAATGAAAACCCATGTCTATGTGATTTGGATTTGGGACAGAATGCAACCAATCGATTTCACCATTTTTATCAGCAATATATCCATCAAGGCTTTTGGCAATAAAAACAATATTCTTTGATGTTTTCAATTATAGTTTAGTATTTACATATTATAAACACCTCCATTAATGTCGAGTGTTGCTCCTGTAATAAACCCATCATATTCTGAAGCTAAATAAACAACTGCGCGTGCAACATCAGCTGAGTTTCCTGCTTTAGCAATAGGAATTCCGGCAATTGTCTTTGCAGCAGATTCTTTTGTTGTATGCGTGTCATGAAACGATGTTCCTAAGATAAGTCCTGGTGCTACTGCATTAACTCTAATCCCTTGAGAACCTAATTCGGCAGATAATGCACGAGTAAATGTTAGGATTGCGCCTTTACTTGTCGAATATGCTAATGATCCTCCATGACCACCTTTACGTCCTGCAAGTGAAGCCAGATTTACAATACTACTTCCGTTACTTTTTGCTAAATGAGCTATTGCTGCGCGTGTAACAAACATCATAGATGTCATATTGATATCCATCACTTTATTCCAAAATTCAGTCTCCATTTCTTTCAACCATTTTCTCGCTACTAATGAGCCTGCATTATTGATCAATATATCTAATCCTCCTAGTGCATCAACAGTTTTCGAAATAAGCGTATTTGCATCTTCTTCTTTTGTTAAATCTCCTGCTACTGCTACCGCATTTAATCCTTTACTCTTAGCTAATTCTACAAGTTCGTTAGCCTTAGCTGAACTCGAAAAATAATGTATTGAAACATGAGCTCCACAATCAATGAAATGTCTTGTTATTGATTCTCCTATTCCTTGAGCACCTGCTGTGATCAATACATTTTTTCCATTTAATTTATTCGTAATCATCTTAATTTTTATTTGTTGTAAAAAAATAGAGCCTTAAAACAAAGCTTTTCTTACTTTATTAACATCAAAAAAATAAAGTGCTTTAACATTCAATCCTCCTATTCTGTAAAAATCTTGTAACTCACGAACATTCAAAAAATACTCCGTAAATTCTGTATTCCTCGACACAGTTGTGTTATAAGATACAACTAAGTCACTCCCCGGAGCAAATCGCCAGGTATACACTGTGTTTATAGTAAAGAAATTATTGTTAATATCATTTATTCTATTCCCTTCTTCATCCAAACCCGCATATTCACTTTCCTCCAACATTCCATTTTCTCCATTCAAATCCCCAAATCCTGTATATCGTACCGAACGAAAAAAGTGGTCAGCTTGGACGACAACTGACATCTTATTATTCAAGTTATATTGTCCTGATAGTCCATTATTTACAGTCCTTACATCTCGAAGACCTATAATAACATCACCGTCTATATTTTCATAATCTATAGGAAAAACAAAACCTCTATCAACGTCTTGAATTGTATAATTTATAGAAGGTACTATGAAAATTTTACTGTTTAATCGGATTCTTGGTGAGACTCTCAAACTATAATCATACTTTCCTTCCAAATCATATTTCCTATAATTCGTTCGCACGTCGATTGCAAGTGGCTTCCTATAATCAGATGAAATAAATCCTCCAAAAGCTATGCTCCGTGGTCGTTGTAAAAAAGCCGAAAAATCACTTGTTCTTGGCTCAAAATAATCTCTGAATCCTACAGGGGAAACATTCATATTTAACCCGAAAGTATCAAAGGTTTTTAAACGTAAAACAAAGTTACTACCTGTAAAAACACCTGTAAACGCATTTGGAGTATATAGACTTTCATGCGAAACCCATTGCGTAAAGCTGATTCTGGCAATTTTTTCGTTCTTTGGTTTGAACTTTGTGTATTGCACCGTTCCAAAAAATGACTTTTCATTGGCACTGAATAAGAACCCTAAATCATTTGGGTTATAATTCAAACTTTCAATTGTAGCTCCTCCTCTATATTGCCATTCTCCACTAATTTTTCCTGCTGTTGCATTTATTGAATATCCTAAATCCAAGCCTTGATTTCTTATGAATCGTTGACTTACACTATATGTACCATCAAAATCATATCGTTGATTTTTATTTCTTAAATTCCAATCCAAGCCTGTAACATTGGCGTCAGTGTATTCTCCCGTTCGAATAACATTGGTATTTATTAAACCAATTTTGGAATTGTTTTTTAATGCTTGCTCAAATACAACAACATTGTAGTTCGTCAATGGGTTAACTAGCACTTGCTGAATATTTCCTAGCGTATCAATATATGTAGCATTTGTTGCAGCTTCTACCGCATTGAACACACCAATACCTGTGTTTGAATTCGTTCGACCTGAAACTTTAGCTGCGTTAACTAAATTATTCACTGGGTTATTATCAAAAGACTCGAAATCACCTATACTTCTCACTTCATTTTCTAGATGACCTTGACCTCCTATTCTTCTGGTAAAGAAGATATTGGCTGTTTGAAATAGCTCAAGACCTTCTGTAAAAAATGGTCTGTTTTCTTGAAATTGTTGCTCAAATGGTGAAAGGTTTAGTTCAATAACGTCCGATTGTACTTGCGAAAAATCAGGGATAAGAACCATATCTAGTGTAAAGGCTTCATTGATTCCATATCGAAGATCCAAGCCACCATTAAAAGCGGATTGAAAATCTTGAGCCCCGTTGCTATTTACGAAAGTATTTAAATTTGTTGCGATATAAGGTGTTAAGGATAATCTTAAGGGAACATCAATATCTTTTATTCCTTCGATTTTTCCCATTTGACTTAAAAAACCATTCTCTGCAGGATCAATTTCATTCCAAAAAGACTCTTCCCGCGTTCTTCGATTAACACGAGTAAAATTTATATTCCAGTTATTAATTTCCTCAACAGGAAATCTTATCGCTGCATACGGAATCGCTATTTCAACACTCCATCCATCATCTTGTAATTCCACAGCACTTTTCCATACATCATTCCAACTTGAATCCTCATCATCTAATTCATTTTTTGCATCAAATTGAACACCTGCTGCTGAAACAAAGAATGAAAACCCGGTCAAGCCTGTTTGGTATGGATCAAGCACTACACCGAAGTAATCAGTGTTTGTTAATTGATCCCTTGGAGATAAATCCTTAATCATTGATTCAGGTGCCTTATCGAATAATTTTGCAGCTATATACAAATATTGATCATCGTATAAAACATATACATCTGTTTTAAATTCCGAAGGTAAACCTGGTCTAGGATTCAATGTTGTAAAGTCAGTTGCTTTTACACTTTTTAGGTAGAAAATATTATCGATATTTCCATCAACAATAGGCTTTTCAGTAGTACGTACCGCTTTTAAACTTTTGGGCACTTCGGTCGCATTCAAGTTTTGAAAACTTGAAATGAAAAATAAAAAAAGTATATAAAAACCCTGCCTCACTTTAGTCTATGTTCTTAATAATTAATTAAAGATTGTTGTTACGAACTTTCTCCCATCTCCAAGCACTATCCATGATTTCACGTATCCCTCTTTTTGGGTCCCAACCCAATTTTTCTTTTGCTTTCGAGTAATCTGCAAACATAGCAGGAATATCACCAGGTCTTCGATTATCCACCGTATAATTTAACTCTATTCCACTTACTTCTTCCCAGTTTTTAATCGCTTCCAAAACAGTTATGCCTTCACCTGAACCCAAGTTAAAAGCCTCCGCTTTACCATTTTCAACTTTAGATTCCTCTAAATATTGAAGTGCTTTTGTATGAGCATCTGCTAAATCCATCACATGAATATAATCTCTAACACAAGAACCATCTCTTGTTTCATAATCTGCCCCAAAAACATTTAACTTTTCTCTATTCCCTATTCCTACTTCTGTAATTATGGGAACTAGATTTTGAGGTGGATTAATAGGAGACTCTCCCAGTTTAAGGGATTCATGAGCACCTGCTGGGTTGAAATATCTAAGCAAACAAGCATTCATTTCATTAGTCAGAATGGAATCTTCTATAATTCGCTCACAAACTTGTTTCGTAAACCCGTAAGGGGATAATGCTCTTTCAATTGGTGTTTCTTCTGTCACTGGCAATTTTTTAGTTTGTCCATATACCGTACAAGAAGAAGAAAAAATAAAGTGCTTTACATCGTTTTTAATTGCTGCCTCAAGAAGATTTATCTGTCCTTCAATGTTATTTCTATAATATATCAAAGGCTTTTCTACCGATTCACCTACTGCTTTTAAGGCTGCAAAATGAATAATCGCATGAATTTCCTCTGCCTCAAAAACCTCATGCACTGCCTTTCTATTTACTAGATCAACTTCATAATTCTTAATTGTTTTTCCAGTAATTTCTTTGATTTGGGCAAGAACAGAAGGGTCACTATTCAAATAATTATCTAAACTCACACACTCATATCCTTGCTCTAAAAGATCAACAATCGTATGACTTCCTATATATCCACAACCACCTGTAACTAATATTTTACCCATAAAAATTCGAATTCGAACAAAAATCGTAAAAATCCCCTTCATTATCCATCTTTTTATTGTTACTATTGTTAAATAAATGAACGTTTACATTCAGCTATGATATCCAAAAACACGATCGTCTCTCATTTAGTGGAATTATGCCACCAACATGGAGTAAAACATATCATTTTTTCACCTGGTAGCCGAAACGCTCCTTTTACGATTTCATTTAATGAAGATCCTCGTTTTAAATGTTATGTAATTCCTGATGAACGAGCTGCTGCTTTTTTTGCTCTTGGCTTAGCTCAATATACTAAAACGATTACAGCTGTTTGTTGTACAAGTGGTACCGCAGCATTGAATTATGCTCCTGCTCTTGCAGAAGCTTATTACCAAAGAATTCCCATTTTAGCTATTACAGCTGATCGCCCGGAGGAGTGGATAGACCAGGGAATAGGACAATCAATTCGCCAACACAATGTATTCGAAAACTACATTTTAAAGTCGCATACACTCCCTTCGAATACCGAAAAACACGACTACGCAGCACGATTGATTAATGAAGTTTTACTTTATGCCAATGGCAATGTAAAAGGCCCTGTGCATCTTAATGTTCCGCTTTATGAACCACTTTATGAAACGGTGGACAAACCAGCTATTTTACCTCGAAAAGTTGAAAAATTGGATTTTTTACATCGGGTAAGTGCAAGTGATATTAATCGTTTGAGTGAAAAATGGAATAAAGCTGAAAAGAAACTGATTGTTATAGGAGCAATCGAGAAAGATGCCAAATTGCAAGAGCTGATTTCTTCTATAACTAATGATCCGTCGGTTGTTGTTTTAACTGAAACCCATGGAAACCTAGTCGATGAAAGATTTCATCCATCCATTGACAGAATTATAGAGGGAATTACGGATGACCTTGAAGAAGATTTTACACCTGACATACTGCTTACTTTTGGCATTAATCTAATTACGAAAAAATTAAAGAATCTACTTTTTGAGATGTCAATAAATGAGCATTGGCATATTGATCCGCATCCTGATTTAGTTGATACATATCATTCCTTGACTGTCCACATAGAAGATAATCCGCTTGGGTTTTTTAGTCTTTTTGAAGGGGCTTGTAAGCCCAAAGAAAGTGGTTTCGCAGAAATGTGGGATAAACTGGAGAAAGCTACTCAATCGGTGCATTATTCTTTTTTATACAAGGTAGATTATTCCGACTTCTATGTCTATTCACAGTTAATGAAAGCGCTGCCCAAAGGCACTTATTTACAAATGGGAAATAGTGCTGCAGTAAGATACATCCAACTGATTTCCCAGCGATATGATATTATTTATCACGGAAATAGAGGGACGTCAGGGATAGATGGTTGTAGTTCGACAGCAGCAGGTGCCGCTTGGTTGAACACCAAAAAACTAACAGTCCTTATGTCTGGAGATGTAAGTTTCTTTTATGATATCAATGCATTATGGCATAAATACTTAAGTCCCAATCTTCGAATTGTGATTGTCAATAACAGAGGCGGTGGAATCTTCCGAATTATCAAAGGACCACATTCTACAAATCAGCTTGAAGAGTATTTTGAATCGCGTCATCATGTAAATGCTGAATACGCTGCAAAAACATATGATCTTGACTACTTTAGCGCGAATAATAAAGACGAACTCAATGAAGCAATAGGTCATTTCTTTAAAGAAAAACCAAAAGCATCAATCCTTGAAATTTTCACTCCCACTGAAGATAATGACAAAGCCCTAAAAGAATATTTCAAGCAAATAAATAAAGCTCTTGGCTTATGAATCACTGTTCATTCACCAAGCATACATTAAGATTTTTCAATCCAGCTGGAACTTCCAGAGGCATTCTCTATGAAAAAGACAGTTATTTCATAAAATGGGAATTAGGAGAGAAAGTATATTATGCAGAATGTGGATTATTAAGAGGTTTATCTATTGACGACAGACCCAATTATGAAGAAGTTCTAGCTAAAGTATGCAATACAATAGAACAAGGAAAAATAGAAGAAATTAAACTACCGGGTTTCCCTTCTATTCAATGCGGTGTTGACATGCTTTGTTTATCAACTAATAATAAAGATCCTCATAAATACTTCGATAACGATTTTTATTCAAAGGCTTCCTCTATTCCTATTAATGGTCTCATATGGATGGGGACTGCTGATTTCATGAAACAGCAAATAGATGATAAAATCAGCAAATCATTTCGCTGTATTAAGATGAAAGTAGGAGCAATAGACTGGGAAAACGAAAGGCGATTACTTCAACACATGAGAAATAAAGGAGGAAGTGAATTGGTCATAAGAGTAGATGCTAATGGAGCATGGAAAGACGACGATGAATCAAAAAGAAAGTTGGACTTTTTAGGGGAAATAAATGTGCATTCCATAGAACAAGTGACTGAAGTTGGCAACTATGATGCTCATATCAACTTACATAAATCTAGTCCTATTCCTTTCGCCCTTGATGAAGAATTATTCCAACATACAGACACAGCATCTCGAGCTAAACTGCTTGATACACTTCATGTAGAATACATTGTGCTTAAACCTAGTTTAGTCGGTGGTTTTTCAGCTTGTGATGAATGGATTTCGCTTTGCAATGATCGCAATATAGACTATTGGATTACCTCAGCGCTCGAATCGAATGTTTGTTTGAACGCAATATCACAATATACTTTCCCACTTAAGAAAAACAACTTTCAAGGTTTAGGAACAGGGTCATTATACAACAATAATATCTCTTCTGCTTTACAAATTACAGGAGATGAAATGGCTTATAATCAAAACAACAAATGGGATTATTCAATACTAAAATTTTAATGTGAATAATCAGATTTACATAGCATCTAAACCATATTCTTATGACGAATTAAAAAATGATTCATCAATCAATCAATTCCCTGAATATGCTAACCAAGCAATAGATTTTATAAAAGAGTGGAAAACAGATGAGGCGCATATAATTGCTAATACATCTGGTTCGACTGGAGCACCGAAGAAGATTACATTATTAAAGGAAGATATGATTAATAGTGCGATTGCGACAGGATCTTTTTTTGGGTTTAAACCCAAAGCAAAACATTTCAGTCCGCTCTCTGCAAAATTTATAGCTGGCAAAATGATGCTTGTGCGTTCCTTGCATTGGGATACTGAGTTACATTTACTTCCGTTCAGTTCAAATCCATTGCAACACTGTAATAACTCTTTTGATTTTGGAGTTATGACTCCGCATCAATTAAGTGTAGGACTTTCAAGTGATGCTTCAAAAAATATAGAAAATATTGAAACTTTACTTTTGGGCGGAAGCCCAGTAAACAAAGCACTTGAAAACAAAATTCAAGAATTAAAATGCTCTATATTCTTAGGTTATGGAATGACTGAAACCATGTCACATGTAGCCTTACGAAGGCTAAATGGCTCACAAAAAAGTAAAGAATATATTGCGGTTGAGGGTGTGAAATTCCAGCAAAATGAACGAGATTGTCTAGTAATTTATACTGATCATTTATCTATCGGTAAGATTGAAACTAATGATGTTGTCGAACTAATTGAAGACAATCGATTCATATGGAAAGGACGGCATGACCATGTGATCAACTCAGGTGGAATCAAGTTTTTCCCTGAAGAAATAGAACAGAAATTGAGTTCGATTATCCCGTATCCATACTATATTTCAAGCGAATCTCATGACCACTTAGGACAGCAAATTGTGCTGAAAATAGAAGGTAAAGAGATACCAGAATTGATTTCGAAAATAGAAAAGCTTCTATCTAAATATGAAATCCCAAAACGCATCTATTACCTCTCAGAATTTAGTTACACAAAAACAGGTAAAATTATACGAAAATAAGTTTACATTTGTACACCTAAAAAGTGACCTATGTATAAGATTTTCGGGCTGATTGGTACATTATTCTTAATTGTTTCTTGTAATCAAGAAAAAGAACGCATCATTGTTGAGGATTCGTCCACATTGAAATTACTTGAAATGAAAGATCCTGGAGTTAGTGGCTTGGATTTCGCTAACAATATTCAGGAAACTAAAATGATAAATTCCTTTACATTTGACGGATTACTCCAAGGTTCAGGAG
The DNA here is from genome assembly GCA_964566605.1 of uncultured Saprospiraceae bacterium. Lineage (GTDB taxonomy): Bacteria > Bacteroidota > Bacteroidia > Chitinophagales > Saprospiraceae > JAHDFB01. The sequence continues at coordinate 22,690 of CAZMKA010000023.1, forward strand.
TTGCTGTTTTAGATGTAGACAATGATGGTTTTCAAGATGTATTCTTCGCATCTTCTCAAGGGAAAGACCAACTTTATAGAAACAAAGGTGGATTGACTTTTGAGAATATAACTGCATCAGCGGGTATTCAACAAGGTGATTATTATAGTACAGGAATATCAGTTGTTGATATTAATAAAGATGGGTATGACGATATTTATGTAAATAGATTTTTACACACAGATGAAGCTAAACGTCGAAACTTACTTTACTTAAATAATCAAAACGGAACTTTTAGCGAAGTTGCAGCACAGTATGGACTTGCTGATACAGGCTATTCAACATGTGCTACATTTTTCGACATGGATGGAGACAATGATCTCGATGTCTATATAGGAAATCAACCACCCAATGACTTTTTCAGTAAACAAGAAATGAAGGGGAAACGCTACGCTCAATATACAGATAGATTGTACAGAAATGAAAATGGTGTTTTTAAAGATTTCACTCAATTAAGTGGCATTTCAAATTATTGTTATACGCTTTCGGTTAATCCTGTTGACTTCGATGAAGACGGTGATATTGATTTAATGATTGCAGTTGATTATGAAGAACCTGATCTTTTATATAGAAATAAAGGGAATGGTGGATTTGAAAACGTTGCAAATGAAGCTTTCCGTCACATCAGTAACTTCTCAATGGGTGCAGATGTAGCTGACATCAATAACGATGGAAAGTTAGATATTTTATCTGTTGATATGGTAGCAGAGGATAACTTTCGTCAAAAGACAAATATGGGTGGAATGAACCCTGAAAAGTTTTGGAAGCTAGCAAATGCTGGGTATCACTATCAGTATATGTTCAATGCACTTCACCTCAACAACGGAAACGGTATGTTTAGTGAAATCGCACAACTAAGTGGTATTAGTAACACAGATTGGAGTTGGGCGCCATTATTCATGGATATTGACCAAGATGGTTTACAAGATCTTATTGTTACAAATGGGATTTATAAGGAAGTAAGAAACAAAGATTACGACAACTGGAGAAAAGCATATTTCCAAGAACGACAAAAAGAAGCACTTAAAAACGGAACGACAATAGATTATGATCCTCTTGAAGTTTCTGCAAAAGCACCTTCTGTTAAAATATCGAATTACGTTTACAGAAATACGGGTGATCTTCAATTTTCTAAGATGAATAAAGCGTGGGATTTCGAAGAACCTTCGTGGTCTTCAGGAGCTGCATATGCAGATTTTGATAATGATGGAGATCTTGACGTAGTTATAAATAACTGCAACATGACATCATTCCTTTATGAAAATAAGGCAAATGATCTAGGATTACACAATTATGTAAAAATCAAATTAGCAGGGCCTTCTGGAAATCCAAGTGGTTTAGGAGCTGATGTCAAAATCAGTTTTGGGGATGAAGTCCAAAAAGGACAGATGAATCCATATCGAGGATACATGTCATCATGTGAAGATGTATTACACTTTGGTCTAAAAGACAAAAATGTAATTGATGAGATTAAAATTGTATGGCCAGACAAATCGGTCGCTACTTACAATGACATACAGGCAAATCAAACCATCACATTGAATCATAAAGATGCTCAGAAAAAAGCAAATAGAACTAAACCAAATTCTTTATTTAAACCTATTCGTCAGTATGAACCAATTGTTTCATATGAGAACGAATATGATGATTACGAATCGGAAATTTTATTGCCTCATAAAATGTCAACACTAGGGCCTATTGTTACTATTGGAGATATAAATGGAGATGGGAATGAAGATGCGTATTTAGGAGGTGCTAAGGGAATTTCTGGCACCTTATTAATGGGAACAAAAAATGGTATTTTCGAAAAGAAAACAATGGCTGCATTTGAAAGTGACAAAAAATATGAAGATGGCGCAGCTGAATTCTTTGACTATGATGGAGATGGAGACTTAGATTTATATGTAGGTAGTGGTGGAAACGAATTTCCTATAGGAAATGCTATGTATAAAGATAGATTGTACATAAATAACAATGGTAACTTTACTAAGACTTCTATTGCATCATCTATGATAAGTACAGGAGCTGTGGCTTCAGGAGATTATGATAATGATGGTGACATAGATTTATTCATCGGTGGGCGCCAAATTCCAGGTAAATATGGTTATTCGCCGAAGAGTTACTTCTTAGAAAATGCAGGCAAATCGTTTGAAATAAACGAAGAGAAAGAAATGGGAATGATTTCGGATGCAAAATTTGCAGATATTGATGGAGATAAAAAACTAGAATTAGTGTTATCGGGAGATTGGATGCCGATAAAGATAATGGATTACGATGGCGAGTGGAAAGATGGCACAGAAAGTGCTCAACTGGGAAAGTCTGATGGATGGTGGAATCGTATAGAGTTAGTAGACATGGATGGTGATGGTGACTTGGATATATTAGCGGGAAATCTAGGTAAGAACATTAAGTTCAAAGCGAGTGAAGAAAAACCATTTAAATTATATGTAGATGATTTTGATGGGAATGGAAGTAATGATGTTTATTTAGGTTACTATGGAAGTGACGGAAATTTATATCCTGTAAGAGGTCGACAATGTAGTAGTGAGCAGATGCCTTTTGTGAAAAAAGAATTTGAGACCTATGAAGATTTTGGGTCGGCTACGATTACAGATGTATTAGATGACAAGATGGGTGATAATACAGTAAAAGAAGAAGTCTACACATTTGCTACTAGTTATTTCAAGAATAATGGCAGTGGTAAATTTGACGCAATTGAATTACCAAATATGGCACAGATTTCGCCGACCTTTGGGTTTGCGGTGATGGATATAAATGGAGACGGAAAGATGGACTTTTTCGGGGCTGGAAATTACTATAACAGAGAAGTTGAAACTACGAGAAGTGATGCTGGTACTGGATATGCTGCGATTCAACAAGATGATAATACTTTCAAGATTTTACCAGTTTCTGAAACAGGGATTAATGCGTATAAAGATGTAAGATTCGTGAAAGAAATGAAAGCAGGTAATAAAAAGGTTGTAGCGATATTTAATAATAATGATGCTGCAGAGTTTTATCAGTTGAAGTAAAGACAACATTTTCAAATTTAACTTTACTAAAGTAGATTGAAGAAATTTTCGTACGAATCCTGTTGGCCTAAAATATTTCTTACGAAGTAATTGCTTCATTAACTTGAAATAGGGGAAATTCTAAAACAGAATTATCATAAGTTATTTAATGTAAAATAATCTATTGTAATTCCGTTCTTTACAATAAGTACTGGTTATACCATTTATCCTTTGTTTAACCAAAAAATCTATGACCTATGAAACAAATATTCCTATTTATATTTTTGGTTGGTTTTATAAGCTGTAATAAAAACAAGGTAACAGGTCCCCTTGACCCAGGTTTTCATGAAGATTTAGAATTGGAAATAAATAATGCCACTCGCAACTATCATTTATATATTCCAAACGAATTAGAAAATGCACCAATTGTACTTTTATTTCATGGAAATGGAAGCAGTAATAGCGAGTTGATAGGTTTAACGAATGCAAAAGCCCCTTATAGGGTATGGCTTGATATTGCAGAAGATGAAAATATAATCTTAGCAATCCCCAATGGAAATGAAGGGTCAAACAATACTAGAGGATGGAATGATTGTAGAGAAGATGCCCTTTCCAATCCAGAATCCAATGATGTTTTATTTGTAGAAACCCTTATAGATGAATTGATTAACTTATACAATGCCGATTCAGACAGAGTTTATGCTATGGGAACTTCAAATGGCGGTCATTTTAGTATTAGGCTAGCAGAGGAGTTAACTGAAAAGATAGCAGCATTTGGAGCAGTAGCTGCTTCGAATCCTAAAAATTCTGAATGTAACTCTTCAGGATCACCCATTTCAGCGATATTTATTAATGGTACTGATGATCCTATTTTACCTTATGAAGGAGGAATAATGCCTTCTGATAGAGGAGAAGTTATGTCGGCAGATGAAACTGCAGAATATTGGGCACTTGTAAACACGTCTGATTTAACTCCCATAAGTTCAACTTTCGAGAACTTGAATCTAGATGATGGATGCACTGTGGAAAAACACCTTCATATTAATGGTCTTTCAGGAACTGAGGTTGTGTTGTACACAATAAATGGTGGAGGGCATACTGAACCTAGTATTCAAGAAAGATATTCTAATCTATATTTACTGGTAGTAGGAAATCAAAATGGAGATATAGAAATGGCTGAGGAGGTATGGAGCTTCTTTAAAACTAAATCAAAGTAAAAAATCCAAAACCCTTTTGGGCGTAAGCCCAAAAAACTAACATCAAAACTTATTTCCCTGCTATACTCATTTTGGGCAAAAGCCCTCTTAACAAGCACTCTAATAAGTTGAGTTCGAGTTTATTTCCTATCTTGCGCCTTTTAAAGTCCAAACACAAAGGACAAAACAGTTATTCAACATCTCTGACCATTATTATATATTACTTTCAACGTATAATGGCTTTCAAAATCATGTTTTAAGAATGTAACTAAAGTAGATAATTACTACGCATTTTTAGATTTAATTTTGAAAGAAACAGAGATGAAAAGAACAAAAGAATGAAATTTAAAGATTTAGATATAATTGATCCTATTTTAAGATCAATAGAGGAAAAAGGATACGAGACACCTACCAAAATACAGGAACAAGCCATTCCTAAGGTTTTAAAGAAGAATGATATTCTAGGGATTGCCCAAACAGGAACAGGTAAAACTGCTGCTTTTTCAATACCAATTATTCAACGTATTTATGAAATTGACGGCAATGCTCAAAGGGACAAAAAACTTCGTGCATTAATTATAACTCCTACTCGAGAATTAGCCATTCAAATAGATGAAAACATCAGTGAATACAACAAACACACGCATTTAAGACATGCGGTAATATTCGGAGGAGTTAAACAACATAGCCAAGTTCAGGCATTGAAAAAAGGCGTCCAAATTCTTGTTGCTACACCAGGACGATTACTTGACCTTATTAGTCAGCGATACATTAATTTAGATGATTTGAAAATCTTTGTACTTGATGAAGCGGATCGAATGTTGGATATGGGATTTATCCATGACATCAGAAAATTACTAAAGATTATTCCTAAACAAAGACAAACTTTGTTTTTCTCAGCAACTATGCCGGATGATATCATTGCATTATCTAAGAATATGCTTAAGAATCCATTGAGAATAGAAGTTGCAAGGAAATCTTCGGTTGTTGAAACAATTCAACAATGTGTGTACTACACAAATAAGCAAGATAAGGTTAAGCTACTTCATCATATATTAAAAGATAAAAAAGATGAGCAAGTATTAGTTTTTGCAAGAACCAAACACGGTTCGGACAAACTAGTAAAGAGATTAAGTAAACTAGGACTTAAGGCAGATGCTATTCACGGTAATAAAAGTCAGAATAGAAGACAAAATACCCTCAAAAACTTTAAAAATAATATTACAAAAATCTTGATTGCCACCGATATTGCAGCACGTGGAATTGATATTAGTAAATTGAAGTATGTTATCAATTTTGACATACCAAACTTGCCTGAAACTTATGTTCACAGGATAGGAAGGTCAGGTAGAGCGGGAGAAGAAGGTTTAGCTATTTCGATTAGTGAGCCGGAAGAAAATGTATATGTAAGAGATATTGAAAAATTGATCAAAAAGAAAATCGAAAGAATTACAGATCATCCTTTTCCACAAACAGATAAACCTATGACTGCTGCTGAAAAAAAGGAATGGAATAAGGAAAAACAAAAGAAGAAAAGAGAGTTTTTCGAACAGAGAAATAAGAGTAAAAACAAACAAAGAAGGAGGTAGAATTATTCTTTTAAAGTGTTTTTCATCTAGATTAAATAATGGTCATTTTGAAAACTAAATTAACTTTACGCAAAGCAAGTTAATTCATTCCTATGCCTACACTAAGACAATTATTTCTTTCGCATGTCGCTCAAACCAGCGAATTACCTTTAATGCTAGAAATTGATCGAGCAGAGGGAATGTATATTTACGATGTTTCAGGTAAGAGGTATATTGACATGAATTCAGGTATTTCTGTAAGTTCATTAGGCCACTGTCATCCAGCCGTTGTAAAGGCAGTAACTGAACAAGTTAATAAGCACATGCATACCATGGTTTACGGAGAACACTTGCAAAACAAGCAAATTGCCTATGCCAGTTTATTAACTTCACAATTACATGATTCACTATCCAAAGTTTATTATGTGATGACCGGTACAGAATGTGTGGAAGTTGCGATGAAATTATCAAGACGTCATACAGGAAGAACCGAAATAATTGCAGCGCGAAAAGCTTATCACGGCAGCACATATGGAGCAGAAGCGCTGAGAAGTGATTACGACTTTACTGCTTCTTTCGCACCAGGTGTTCCTGGAATTAAGCACATTGATTTTAATGTTGACAGCGATCTAGAAAAAATTACGAAAAAAACAGCATCTGTAATTATTGAACCCGTTCAAGCAGAATCAGGTATAAATCCACCACAAAATGACTATCTAAAAAAAGTAGCTCAACGGTGTAAGGATGTTGGAGCTTTGTTCGTTTTGGATGAGATCCAAACAGGTTTCGGTCGTACGGGAGAATTGTTTGCTCATAAAAAATACGGTGTTGTTCCTGATTTATTACTTATAGCAAAATCTATGGGAGGGGGAATGCCAATAGGCGCAGTTGTATCAAGTACTCATATCATGGAGAGTTTATTGAAAAATCCTGCATTGGGTCATATTACAACTTTTGGAGGACATCCTGTGAGTTGTGCTGCGGCGTTTGCCACTTTGAGTGAATTATTAAGCAGTAATATCATTGAAGATGTACGTGAAAAAGAAAGGTTAATACATAAAATAATAGGTGATCACCCTATTGTTAAAGAAGTTAGAAGCAGTGGATTAATGATGGGTGTAGAATTGGTTAAAAGAAAATATCTAAAGCATGTCGTATCACACGCTATCGAAAGTGGTATTTTAATCGATTTCTTTTTATTTAATGATCGAAGTTTTAGGCTTGCACCACCTTTAATTATTACGAGGGAGCAAATTAAAGAAGGCTGTGGCATCTTGCTAAAAGCACTAGATTATGCTAATGCAAAATATTCTTAAAATCGCCAAAATGACACTTTAAATAGAATAACAACTAAGTCTTCCGAAAATACTATCCCAATATACTTTGATAGGAAGAAAATATTTCTATTTTTATATGTCAGAACGGCCTTTAAAACTTTATATTTTGGGCTTAAGCCCAAAACTATTACTAATCAAATATTATCAACAAGTTACTTTCAAATTTTTAATTATGAGAAAATTTTACTTACTAATCTTAGTATTTTTAATTTACGGAAATGTTCAAGCCCAAGTAGAAGGCACATGGACAATAGCACCGGAAGCTCAATCATTAGCAGTAGGACCTGCATTAGGTGATTTTTCTTGGTGGTCAAATTCAGCTGACGACGTAAATGGTCGAGCATGTTTGTTCGATGATAAATTTATTTTTAATTCTGACGGAACATTTGAAAATGTTCAAGACGGAGATACATGGCTTGAGGCCTGGCAAGGTACTGATCCAGAAGCATGTGGAGCACCAGTTGCACCGCATGATGGTTCTGCTGCAGCAACTTGGTCTTATGACGCAGGTACTGGTGAATTAACTATTACAGGAACAGGAGCTCACTTAGGTCTTGCTAAAGTAATTAATGGTGGTGAATTAGCTGCTCCTTCTGATGCACCTGAATCAATTACATATCCAGTTGTAATAGAAGACGATAGAATGACTATCGACATCAATTTCGGACCTGGTTTCTGGCACTTTGTTTTAGTTAAAGACGGTTCAACTAGTGGACCTACAGTATTTGACGATACAAAATGGGTATTATCTCCAGAAGCACAAGCATTAGCAGTAGGACCTGCATTAGGTGATTTCACTTGGTGGTCTAATACTGCAGATGATGTAACAACTAGAGCTTGTCTTTTTGATGATCAATTTGTTTTCAATGCAGATGGAACTTTCCAGAATATTATGGACGGAGACTCTTGGATTGAAGCATGGCAAGGAATGGATCCTGAAGGTTGTGGAGCACCGGTTGCACCGCATGATGGTTCTGCTGCAGCAACTTGGTCTTATGATGAAGATGCAGGAGAATTAACACTTACAGGAACAGGAGCTCATTTAGGTCTTGCTAAAGTTGTTAATGGAGCTGAATTAACTGCCCCTTCTGAAGCACCTGAATCAATTACTTACCCTGTAACTTTAAGTGCTAACTCTGATACAATGACTGTAGATATTAATTTTGGTCCTGGTTTTTGGCATTTTGTTTTTGTACAAGCTGAAGATGATCCAGTAGCTGGTGATTTATCAGGAACTTCTTGGCAAATTGCCCCAGAAGCACAATCATTAGCGGTAGGACCTGCAATGGGAGATTTCTCTTGGTGGGCAACTGATGAAAATGCTGCGACAGAAAGAGCTTGTCTTTATGACGATAAATTTAATTTCTATACAGACGGTACTTTCCAAAATGTTCAAGATGGAGACACTTGGTTAGAAGCTTGGCAAGGAATGGATCCTGAAGGTTGTGGAGTACCTGTTGCACCACATGATGGATCAGCACTTGGTACTTGGTCTTATGATGAAGCAGCTGGAACAATCACTTTAACTGGTACAGGATCTCACTTAGGTCTTCCGAAAGTAGTTAATGGTGCTGAATTAACAGCTCCTTCTGAAGCACCCGAATCAATTACTTACCCAGTAGTTTTCGAATCAGCTGACAGAATGGTAATCGACATTAACTTCGGACCAGGATTCTGGCATTTCGTATTAGAAAGAACAGGTTCTGTAACTACTGATGTTGTAGAAATTACAGAGGAAGAATTCATTACATTCTACCCGAATCCAGCTAATGATTTCGTAACAGTTAAATCAACTACTGAACTTGATAGATTAGTTGTAAGAGATATTACTGGACAAGTAATGATGATTAACAACAATCCTACAACGAATGAAATTATTAATGTTTCAGGATTTATGAGCGGATTATATATTATCGAAGCACATGCAGGAAATAAGATCTCAATAGAGAAATTATCTGTAAACTAAGATTATATACTTTCTGAAAAGATACAAGCGGCTAGTCCTTCGGAGCTAGTCGCTTTTTTTATGTAGATTGCACTTTATTATTGCGTAAGCATATGAGCAACTACATATTTACCAGTATCGGAAAAGCATATAATATTG
>CAZMKA010000024.1:0-31420 GCA_964566605.1 uncultured Saprospiraceae bacterium
TATATGTTATAGGAAAAATAGATATAAATTTGCTTATACGTAGAATTTCGCTCATCATCACGCTAACGCGTGACGACAAGCCCTGCATGCAGCTAGCGCAATCAAACAGAACACTTATTATTTTTAAATAAAAATTAACACCATAAGCTATCCATAATTTCTTCTGATTTACTACAGTTAAAAATGTGTCAGATAATTATGAACTGTTTCCGTCTAAATTGTTAGATTCAATAATGGCTGTTTTTTTAATGATAATGATAACTAGTAGAAGATGATACAATAGTGTTTTTGGGAAATTTCAAATCATATTTTTTATTAGAAGCCCTTTGGAAAACGTCCATAAAAGTTACTTTTTAAAGCAAACCCGATAGACATTCTTTATAATAGTCACATATCATAAGGTTAAAGCTATAACAAGACACTATTAAAATCTCAATATATTTATATAATTTTACACAAATAAAATTATATGAAAGGTATCGTATTTACGGAGTTTTTAGACATGGTAGAACATGAATTTGGCTATGAAGTAGTTGACCATATAATCGAATCTTCTGAACTTGATTCGGATGGAGTATATACTTCAGTTGGGACTTATCCTCATTCTGAAATTGTACAGCTTTTGATGAATTTATCCTCTAAAGTTTCTGTAGAACCTGAGCTTCTATTAAACGCTTTTGGGAAATATTTATTCGATACATTTTTAAAAGGTTATCCTCAATTTTTTTCTTCAGTAGATAATGCATTCGATTTTTTAAAATCAATCGACAACCATATACATGTAGAAGTATTAAAATTATACCCTGATGCTACACTTCCTCAATTTAATAGTTTCGTAGAAGATGAATCTAAGATGAGGATGGTATACAAAAGCGAACGTAAAATGGCCGCATTAGCAGCAGGATTAATGGAAAAATCAATTGAACATTATAATCAAAAAGCAACTATAACCACTAAAAATTTAAAAGAAGACGGATCAGAAGTAGAGTTTATGATTCAAATATTATAATGGAACAAGAAATTGAATTACTAAAAAAACGACTTCATCGCGAACGTTTAGCAAGAAAAAAAGCAGAACAAATTCTAGAAAACAAAGCTCTAGAGTTATATAGAGCAAATGAGACTTTAGAAGATAAAATAAAGGAACGTACCATGGCTCTCCAACTAAGCGAAGAAAAATACAGAGAAGTTATTTATCAAGTAAAGGATATTATATACAGTACAGACTTAGAGGGATTTATCACTTTTATCAACTTGAATGGAAGTGATGCTTTTGGTTATTCAACGGAAGAAATTGTAGGAAAACATTTCACTGATTTTGTTCCCGATGAGTATAAAGAAAAATTACTTACATACTATATTAATATTCGAGATAAAAACATTGGAACTGACTATTTTGAATTTCCCATTCAATCCAAAGATGCTAAAATCCATTGGTTAGGACAAAATGTAAATCAAGTATTTAATCCGAATGGATCAAAATATTTTCATGCTGTAGCAAGAGACATTTCATTACGTAAAAAGACTGAAAAGCAATTAGAGAAGGCACGATCAGCTCTTATAAAAAGCGAAATAAAATATAGATCTGTATTAGAGAATATGGATTTAGGCCTCATGGAAGTTGACCTAAAAGGTGTAATTACTAGAGTGTATGATAGGTTTTGTAAAATGACTGGCTATTTAAAAAAAGAGTTAATAGGAAAAGATGCAATAGAAATGCTGGTCGTTGAAGGATATGAAGATATTTTAAAGTCAAATGATAGTAGCAGGTTAGAGGGAAAGTCTAGCGTGTATGAAGTGAAATTAAGAAGAAAAGATGGGGAAGAAATTTGGGTTCTTATAAGTGGTGCCCCTTTTTATGATGAGTTAGGAAATGTTATAGGTTCATTAGGTATACATTATGAAATTACAGATAGAAAAAACTTAGAAGCTAACTTAGAAATTGCAAAGGAAAAAGCAGTTTATGCTCAACAAGCAGAACAACAATTTCTTGCTAATATGAGTCATGAAATTCGAACTCCTTTGAATGCAATAATAGGAATGTCACATTTATTAAAAGACTCTGAACCAAATGCTAATCAAATTGAATTTATCGATATTCTTTCAAATTCTGCATCTTTGTTAAAAAACCTTGTTTCTGATATATTAGATATTTCAAAAATAGATGCTGGAAAAGTAGAACAATATAACACAAGTTTCGATTTAGGACTGTTAACAAATAAATTGAAACAAACGTTTTCTCAAAGAGCCTTTGAAAAATCCATTCAACTAAAGTTAAAAGAGAATTACTCATCAATATATATTTTTACTGATCAAAGCTGGTTATCTCAAATTTTAATGAATTTAATTAGCAATGCAATTAAGTTTACAAATGAGGGAGAAATTATTATAAGCATTAACGCTAGTGATGTTGAGAATAATAAAATAAAATTAGATGTTGAAATTATAGATACAGGAATAGGCCTTTCGGCTAATGAAATTAAAATGATTTTTAATGAATTTCAACAAGCAAATAAGTCGATTAGGAAAGAATTTGGTGGAACGGGATTAGGACTAAGCATTGCAAGTAAACTGGTACGTATTCTTGGTGGTGAGCTTAACACTAGATCCATTAAAGGAAAAGGGAGTACATTTTATTTTTCTTTAGTGGTGGATAAATCTATTGAAAAAGCAACTAATTTATTGTCCATACACAGTTCAAACAATTCATTTTCAGGAGTAAACTTATTGGTTGTAGAAGATAACCTGATGAATCAAAGATATATATCAACTCTTTTGAAAAAATGGGATATTACTTTTCGAATTGCAGAAAATGGCCGAGAAGCGGTTAATATGTTTTCCGATTCATATGATTTAGTCTTTATGGATTTGTCTATGCCAATTATGAACGGATATGAAGCTACAAAAAGGATAAGATCAATTTCAATGGGTAAGGATATACCAATAATTGCTTTAACCGCTTCGACTTTTCTTTCTAAAAAACAACTAGCTTTACAATCGGGAATGACAGATTTTTTAGCTAAACCTTTTACACCTGATGAGTTGAAAAGGATGATTGAAAAACATATTGTAATTAAAAGTTTACCGATACAAGAAAAAACAAGTTTTACGTTTAATGAAAAATTAAATCAGGAAACCCTGACTTCTTTATATAATGGTGACTATGTTTATGCTTTTGATATGTTTTCAACATTCAATAAAATAATTGACGATGAATTTGTTCAACTAAAAACCGCATTAAAGAATAATAATATAGAAAGAATAAAAGCTATATCTCATAAAATTAAACCAATGTTTTCAATGGTAGGGATTCCTTCCATAACAAATATTTTCGAAGAAATTGCAAATGAAAAAGAATCAAAGGAAATAGAATTTTACAAGGCTAAGGTCGAAAATGTATTTTATGTTTTTAATGATTTTCGTGAAATTATTAAAGATCAAATTAAACAGTTAAATATATATATTAAGAATAATTAAAACTCAAAAGGTACAAATGATAAAGACAATTATTGTAGAGGATGAAATAATGGCAAGAAAATCATTAGAGAATTTATGCTCTAAATTTCAATCTATTTCTCTAGAAGGTATATATGAAAATGGCAAAGATGCTCTTGCTAAGATAGAGAAAGATTCAATTGAACTTATCCTGTTAGATATTGAAATGCCAGGAATGACAGGGTTAGAACTACTAGAAGAAATACCATATTTACCACAAATTGTTTTTACAACTGGAAACAAAGAATATGCATATGAAGCTTTTGAATACGATATTACTGATTTCCTTAAAAAGCCAATCTCATATGAACGTTTTGATAAAGCTTTACAAAAAGTTCTAAATACAAAAAAGCGTAGAAACGAGGTTGCTCTTTCAAGTTCAAAACATGAATTATATATAAAGACAGATGGTAAGTATATACGATTAGCATATGAAGATATACTTTATTTTGAAAATGTTGGGGATTATATTAAGGCAATTACGACACACGGAAACTATATTTTTAATGAGACTTTAAAATCCTTGGATAAAAAAATCATTAATCCTAGATTTTTGAAAATACATCGCTCTTATATCATTAATATGTCAAAAATCATAGATATAGAAGATAATACGATAGTTATTGGTAAAAAAGTAATTCCAGTTAGCCGAGCATACAAAAGCATCCTTCTAAATAGTATAAACTTAATATAATCAGTTCTTTGGACATGTCTCCAAACACTTTTTCTTAGAATATTTTCCAAAAAACGAGAGTTCGTTACCAAAAAACGAAAAGCAAAAGCATAAAGCTTTAAAGCATAGGATATTTGTGTTGTCAATAATGGCAAAATAATAAAATACAATTTATCATGTGTGGAATAATGGGATATATAGGAAATAAAGAAGCTTATCCAATAGTAATAGAAGGGTTAAAAAAATTAGAATATAGAGGGTACGATAGTGCCGGTGTTGCAATTATGAATGGTAGCCTAAGTCTATATAAAAAGGAAGGAAAAGTAAAAAATCTAGAACAATATGTTCATTCTCAAAAAAATAATGGAAACATTGCATTAGGGCACACAAGATGGGCAACCCATGGAGTTCCGAATGACAGTAATGCTCATCCTCATACATCACAAAGTGGAAGATTAGTAATGGTACATAATGGTATTATTGAAAATTATAATACACTTAAATCTTTTTTAGTAACAAAAGGATATACGTTTTCTAGTGATACCGATTCTGAAGTATTAATTCAATATATAGAATGGTATCAAAAGTCATATTTTTTAACGATTGATGAAGCTGTTAGAAGGGCATTGGGTGATGTTCAAGGATCTTATGCTATTGTTGTCCTCGATACTGAAAAACCACAAAATGTCATTGTTGCTAAAAGAGATAATCCTTTAGTAATCGGAATAAGAGAGAACGAATTTTACATTGCTTCTGATGTAAGCCCTATTGGACAGTATACTCAAAATGTAATTTATTTAGAAGATAACCAAATAGGAATTTTAAGTGATAATGGTTCTTGTAAAATCTTCAATCTCGAAGGAAAAGAATGTGAAAAACAAATAACAACAATCCTTTTTGAAGAAGATGATTATACTAAGGATGGTTATGATTCATACATGCTTAAAGAAATATTCCAACAACCATTATCTCTAAAAGCTTCAATGAGAAATCGTATAAAAGATAACAAGATTAATATAAAAGCATTAAAACAATATAAAAGAGTATTTAAAAATGCGAATAGAATTATAATAATTGGCTGTGGAACATCATGGCATGCAGGATTAATAGGAGAACATTTATTGGAATCTTTCGCACACATTCCAACAGAAGTTGAATATGCTTCAGAATTCAGATATAGAGATCCTATTATAAAAGAAAACGATTTAGTAATAGCAATATCGCAATCAGGTGAAACGGCTGATACATTAGCAGCATTAAAATTAGCTAACGCGAAAGGGGCATTTACCTATAGTTTAGTAAATACAGAAGGCTCAACAATAGCTAGGATTTCTGATGCTGTAAGTTATTTAAATGCAGGAATAGAAATAGGCGTTGCATCAACTAAAGCATTTACCTCACAAGTGACGTTGCTAACAATGATTGCTTTAGAAATAGGTCAAATGAAAGGCATCATTAATAAAAATGACTATAAAAGCAAAATTGAAAATTTACTTGCTGTTCCTAATCAAGTAAAAGAAATTTTGAAAACAAATTCTTATATAAAGAATATCGCTGAAAAAATGTCCAACACAACTAATGCTTTATTTCTGGGTAGAGGAATTAATTTTCCTTCAGCACTAGAAGGAGCATTGAAGTTAAAAGAAATCTCTTACATACACGCCGAAGGTTATCCTGCAGCAGAGATGAAACATGGACCAATAGCACTAATTGATGAAAACATGCCTGTTATAGTTCTTGCTAATAATAATAAAGCATGGCAAAAATTAATAAGCAACGTCCAAGAAATTAAATCTAGAAAGGGAAAGGTAATACTATTAAAAAGTAATTCTCAAGAAATGGAAGCTGGATTAGCAGACTATGTAATTAACTTACCGGTAATAGATGATTTTTTAAGTCCTATTATTTCTTCAATTCCTCTTCAGCTATTCTCATACCATTCTGCAAAAATAAGAGAATGTAATGTAGACCAACCAAGAAATCTTGCAAAATCAGTAACAGTAGAATAATAAAGCATACTAGTTAATCTCTTAACCTTTTTTCAAATAAATAAAATAATTAAAAATGATTGATATTAAATCTACCCAATTCGCAAATAAACTTGAAAATTACATTAATAATTCGAAAGCGAAAATTAATACTAACATGTACGAAAGTCTGTGTAAAAAAGAATCAACAATCGCACTTGTCGGTCTAGGTTATGTTGGACTACCAATAGCATTGGAATTTGCAAAACACTTTAATGTAATTGGATTTGACATAAATGAGTCTAGGATAAGTCAGATGAAAAATAATATAGATCCTTCAGGAGAATTAAATTCATCAGATTTCGAAGATAAAAACATTATTTACTCTTCTAATCCTTCTTCTCTAAAGGATACTGATGTAATAATTGTTGCTGTACCAACTCCCGTGAGTAAAAATAATGCACCAAACCTTACTCCTCTTTCATCTGCATGTGAATCAATAGGCAAGAACCTACAAAAAGGAAATATTGTAGTATTTGAATCTACCGTTTATCCAGGATGTACAGAAGAAGTCTGTATTCCAATATTAGAAAAAACTTCAGGTTTAATTTATAATGAAGACTTTTTTGTAGGATATTCACCTGAAAGAATTAATCCTGGTGACAAAGTACATACACTTACAAAAATTAAGAAAATTGTATCTGGATCAAATTCTTATGCTGAAAAAGAAATCTATAAAATATATGATCATATAATAGAAGCAGGCATTCATTTAGCCCCTTCTATGAAAGTAGCAGAAGCAGCAAAAATTATTGAAAATACACAAAGAGATGTAAACATTGCACTTATGAATGAGTTATCAACTTTGTTTTCAAAATTAGATATTAATACACACGAAGTATTAGCTGCCGCAGGAACAAAATGGAACTTTTTAAACTTCTATCCTGGATTAGTAGGCGGTCACTGTATAGGAGTAGATCCTTACTACCTAATCCACAAAGCAGACAGTATAAATTTAGACATTAATGTAATCAAATCAAGTAGAAAAATTAATGATTCTATGCCCGAAGAAGTTGTTCAACTAGTTTCTGACAAACTTCTATCACATGGAAAAAATATTACCGATTCTAAAATCCTTATCCTTGGATCTACTTTCAAAGAAGATGTTACTGATTTAAGAAATTCAAAAGCTGCTGAAATGAGTCAACAATTTGTTAAAACAGCGCATACTGTTGATATTATCGATCCTCTAGCAGATAATAAAGAGATGCTAGCTTATTACAATTTAAACTTAGCATCTAAAATCGATGAGAATTACGATGCAATAGTATATGCAGTAAATCATAAGCAGTTTGAAAATATAACGTGGGACTTTATAGAAAGCATTGTTAACAAAAAGTCAGTTATTTTAGACTTCAAGAAAACATTAGGAAAGCCTTCTAAAACTACAGAAGATATTACTTATATAACTCTGTAAGAGCTACAAAATGAAGCGTATATTACTCTTAGTAATGATTGTTTGGTCAAATGTCTTGCTTGGCCAACAATCATTTTTTATCGACTCCTTGTTTCTCCTTGATATTTCAAATATTCAATCGACAGAAGAAAAATATAAAAAATCAGAAATAAATGCCTTGGAAAAAGATTTTGGGATTTCTATTGGGACTAATATTACTAATAGTTATCAGGAAGATAATGACAATTCTCTTTCCACTAGAATTTATGGAAGATTCAATGCTTTATCTGGAGGATACTATGATAACTTAATGGATGCAGAAAAGCTTTTTTATGAACTAAAAATTGATAGTTTAAAAGGAAATGAACATGCTGTAAATTACAATTACGGAATATTCTATGACTATATTATATCAGAATACAATAAGGAAAAACTAAACTTGATTGATACTATTCTTAGAGAATCAAAAATTAATCAAGAATATTTTACTGAATTGTATTATAATAAATTAACGGACTATAATTCAATTATTGAATTAGAAAGCATAAAAGGTCGTTTCGAAATAATCAAAGAGGCAATGACAACTTTTAATTCTTTAAGCGAACAAATGTTGAATAAGCTAGATTTACCTGCAATTGATATAACAGAATTAGTTGAAATAGATTTTATAAAACTTATTAATCTGCTAAATTTAGACACCACAAGAAATGAAGTTCAAGCATTAGAGAAAGAAATAATAGATATTAAGTATACAAAAGAAAAAGCAGCCTCACTATCTGTTTCCGTTGGTTATGACATTTCAAGAAAACAACCCTATTTCGGTGTAGCATATAGTAAAAGTATAACCTTCGGAAATAAAAGAAAACAAACTGCTGAACTTTTAAAACTTCAAAACCAATTCGAGAATAACAAGATCCAATTAAATAAAGAAATTTCTACCCTTCAATTGGAATATCAATATAAGCAAAGACAAATAATTGATCAAGAATACAAAATAGAAAAAGCCTTAGAAAGCCTAAGAGAACTAGAGGTTAAAAACGAAATTCTCGGGATTAAGGATGGAGTTGAAATTAAAAACATCTCTATGGAGATATTATTAATGAGATATGAAGTAATTGCATTAAGACAACAACAAAGTTTGGTCTTATTAAATATAAAAAGAAAAGTACCAACATTGGAGCTTGGAAAAGTAATAAAAAGAATTCACGCGTCAAAAAGAATAAATAAATTTAGAGGAAAAAGATATGTTGTCATCAATGAAAAACAAGAATTAAACCCTTATCAAACATTATTCATTTCACAAAATGAATTACACCCAGTAACTCCTATGAAATTAAAATCAATAGATAATACATTCATTGTATATCCTAGTGATTTTAATGACCGAATGGAAATGGAAGAATACATTAATGCCTGGCTAAAAGAAAAAGGACAATTAAATCTAATAATTGACAATTTAGAATCTCTTAAAGAACTAGAAGTAAAAACAATTAAGAAAAGTCATTTTGATATAACATCAAATTTAAAGTAATGAAACAATTCAAACTAAGAGAGTCAAAGTCTTTTGTAAAGATTTTAAAAGAACCTGTAAAAGAGAAAAAGAAGGTAAATTGGAATCGTAGAGTCTATTTAGCAATTATTATAGGACTTGTTTTTATTGTTGCAAGAAGAGCATATAGAGCCAATATGATTATTCAAGCCAATGGTCAAATTGAACTACCTAAACAAACAATCAAATTAACAAATGACATTCAAATTTTGTCTTTACATGTTGAAGAAGGAAAAAGTGTATGTTCAGGAGACACTCTTTTTGCTTATAAAATAACTGGAACCGCTCTTGATCAAGCAAAAATTAACCAAAAAGAATCTTCAGGTATAGATTGGATTACAAAAGAAATATTAGGGCTAAAGAAAAAAATTCAACTAAATAAAATTTTAGCAGAACAAAAATCAAATAGCCTTTTAATGATAAATCAATCGCTAAAAACGAAAGAATCTCTTCTTTTAAGTGGCATAAATAATGAATATCATTCTTATTCTTCATTACAAAATCAAAAAGCCTCAGTCTTGGCAGAAATTGAATTTTACAAAGAAGAAAACAAAATATTAAAAAATCAATTATATCAATTATATAGCCAGGAAAAATCATTAATGGTTAATACTAAAAGCCTTAATGTTTATGATAAAACTCATTATTATACCTCACCTCTAGATGGTGTAATAAGTGATGTATTTTATGAAGTGAACGAAATATGTTATAAAAAAGAAGAAATGATGACAATTCATCAATTAAATAATGCAACTATAAATACATATTTCGATCAAGAAGAAATGAAGTACCTCGAAGAAGGAGATGTTGTAGTAGTAAAGTTTCCAGATAATAGAATTACAAATGGTGTAATATCAAAGTTTCTAGTAAGCACATACGCTGTTCCTTCAGAATTTCAGAAGAAATACGAGCCAACAGAAAGAAATATAGTTGCAGAAGTAAAACCTCTTAGCCGAAAAGATGAAAACATGTGGAATAACTTCTATAAAATGGAAGTAAGCGTGCACAAAATGAGATTTGGCTTCGACTTTTTATTCAACTAAAAATTCCTGCCAAAAATCTAAGAAACCGATCCTAAAATCGAAAGATTCAATTTGTGTCCTTTGTTATGTTGCAACTTTGCAATAGAATAATACGAACTTATGAGACTTCAAAGCGTCATATCAAATTTTAAACCCGAAACTATACGTCTTGGCAATTATGCTATTGCTTTAGTTTCTCATGAAAAATCTATAGACTATATCGATTCTTCTAGAATTGATGCGATTGTTGTTAAAAATGATCAGTTAATAAAAAAGATCGTATCGAATGATCAATTATACTTATTACCATTATTTGTAGAAAAACCAACAATCCACACAAATGATGGAATCTACGAAGCAAATAATTCTGCTTCTATATTATCAAAAATTGATGTAATTAAAGCATCAATTGAAGGCTATGCAAAAAACACGTTTCCAGACGATCCCAATGAAAGACTTCTTATTAAAACACTTAGGTATTTAATATCTCGGCATAAAAGCTTAAGTCCACAACATACTCGCATATCCAAAATAGGGTTTATTTATCCATTGATAGAGGATATAAGCGTTGAAAAAGACCCTATTCAGATTTCTAAAATACTAGATGTATTTTCGAAGGATGGCTTTTTCAGAACTAAGATAATTGACAAAGTAAATATTTGTTATGGCTGCGCTGGAAGTTACTTAAATTTCAGTGAATGTTGTACAAAATGTAATAGTCTTGATTTAAAGACCGAAGAATTAGTTCATCATTTTAGATGCGCCTATGTCGGCCCATATAGTGATTTTATTAGTGAAGATCGATTAATGTGTCCTAAATGCAATCATCAACTTAAACACATCGGTATTGATTATGATAAACCTTCTGAAATTCATACTTGTAATACTTGTAATCATAAGTCTCAAGAGACAAAGATGAAAGCTACTTGTGTAGACTGTAAAATGGAAAATGAATTGGAACAATTATTAACATATGATATAAAAGATTATACTCCGACAGAAAAAGCAGTAGAGTATACTAAAAAAGAACACAATTCAGATAAGTTTATCCTAAATGAAAAAGAAAATGATTCAATAATTCTTCCATTAGGTGCATTTAATATGATTAAATCACATGAAACAAAACGGAAATATATAGACGGAAAATCCTCCTATGAAGTAAGCCTTTCTATTTCTCAGAATATCCTAGAAAAATTAAATCAAAAATTAAAGGACTCTTTAACTCAAGAATTAGCAAGTATTGTTAACCCTTACCTAAAACAAAGTGACATATCAACCGTAAATAATAATTATCAGATTAACTTACTCTTAATAGAATATACGAAAGAAGAAGAAATCAAAATAATTGATATCCTGAATTACAATTTAAATAAAATGCTAAATGATAATGGCTGGGGAAATCAAGAATCTATATTAATTGAGTCCAAAAATATTCATTTATGACACCAATATGGGAAGCATTTTTACCTGAATATATAAACTATTGGATAGAAGCAGGAATTCCTAAGTTTATTAGGATCTTCTGGTACTTTGTTATATTTGAACTTACTAGATATATAGGATTTGATTTTATTATAGCAGCTTATTTTAGGCTAAAGAAAAAGAAGCGAAAGAAAAATTGGAAATTGGCAAGGAATAAATTATTTGCTGAAAACCCATTAATTTCAATTATTATTCCAGGTAAAAATGAAGGAGCACATCTATTTAAATTAACAAAATCTCTTGCCGAGCAAACATATCAACATTTCGAATTAATAATTGTAGATGATGGTAGTGATGATAATACACCTATAATTGGTAAAAATTTAGAAAAATTAGGATTAATTCACACTTTTTTACGAAATGATATGCGAGGTGGAAAAGCATCAGCTGCAAACTTAGCATTGAGATATAGTAAAGGCAAAATTGTTGTTCACTTGGATGCAGATTGTTCATTTGACTGTGATGCAATAGAAAATATTATTATTCCATTTTATATGGATGATAAAATTGGTGCTGTTGGAGGAAATGTAAAAGTCCGAAATTACAAAGATAGTTTATGTGCCAAATTACAGGCAATTGAATATTTAAAAACAGTATCAGTAGGAAGAATCATTACATCAACTTTAGGAATATATAAAATTATAAGCGGTGCGTTTGGTGCCTTCAGAATGGATGTGCTTGACAAAGTAGGAGGATGGGATATTGGTCCTGGGCTGGATGGAGACATTACTGTTAAAATAAGAAAATCAGGGTTTAAAACTGTTTTTTCTCCTACAGCAGTTTGTCTTACTAATGCTCCTTCAAAATTTAAAATCTTAACCAAACAAAGATTACGATGGGATAAATCGATCATACGTTTTAGAGTAAGAAAACACAAGGATGTATATTTTCCTCATCAAGGATTTTCATGGAGTAACTTTTTCGCACTTTTCGAAAATGTATTTTACAATGTAGTTTTGGATTTAACTTGGTGGATTTATATTATTGATATGATAGTTAATTATTCTTCTGCTTTAAATTTTATTGTATATATGAATTTAACTCTTTATTTCTGTGTAGGCTTTGTACAAATGACAAGCATTTATATATTTTCGGAGCGCAGAAAAGAGGAACTTTATTTATGGAGATATCTACCACTTATGAGTATATATACAGGCTTATATTTAAGAATTGTTCGTACAAGAGCTTATTTTGATGAATTTCTATTTAAGAAAAGTTATGATGACCCATGGAATCCTGTAAAATCTAGTAGCCAAGCAAAAGCAAACGGTTTTTAAATAAGTCTTTATGTGTTAAATATTTTAATAACAGCTTGTTATTAGTATACCTTTTTATAAATCTTATACCAAAGTATACGAATCTATTTTTTAATTTCTTTGGGATTTAACGCAAAATAAAAAGATCAATAATTTAATATCTATTCTAGAAATAGCATAATAAAGGACCCGAAGGGGAAGCCCCAAATTAAATTCCACAAATTTCAATAGAACAATATTTCCAAAATAGTTTTTGGTTTAGGGCGCTCGAGCGCTCCATTCCGGATTTCGCTATTCACTCATCATCACGCTAACGCGTGACGACAAGCCCTGCATGCAGCTAGCGCAGACTGCTTTTCAAGTTTACTGATAATTATTTTCCTTCTATCTTTATTATATAGCCTCTGAGCGGATCAAGCAAAATCTCTTTATTTACATCTATTTTATCATCACTCAATAATTCAACACCTCGAATATTTCCATTTTCTAAAAATTCCGTAAATCGTTCTAATTCCAATTTAAATGGTTCTTTATTTTTATTTATAATGACCATAATTTTTTCACCATCCATATGACGGAAATAAACGTAAACTCCATTTTCAGGAACAAAGTGTGTTAGTTTGCCATAATGCAATGTTTTTTCGTCCTTCCGCTCATTCAATAGCTTGGTAAGAAATGATCTAAATTCTATTTTCTCCTCCGACAATCCTTCTCCAGTAAATGCATTGATTTTATCATCCTCCCAACCTCCAGGATAATCCGCTCGTATTCTACCATCGTCTCTATTAAGCGGGCTTGTCATTAATATTTCTGTACCGTAATAAACTTGTGGAACGCCTCTTGTCGTCATACAAAATATCATTGCCAACTTCAATAAATCCACATCTTCTCCCAAGGTTGTAAAACCTCTTGTCATATCATGATTATCTAAAAATATTAACAAATCATTCGGTTCTGGATACATGAAATCATTCGCTAAACTCTCATAAATTCGAATCAAGCCTTTATTCCAATCTTCATTTTCTTTTAGGGCTTCCGCCAAAAGTTGGTTCGTAGGAAAATCCATTAAATATTGAAGATCCGATGTAAATCCGTCTGGGTTAATTTTGCCTTTTTGCCAATAAGCAACATGGGCTGGATTCACACTCCATTCTTCTCCTACAATCGAAACTTGTGGCACCTCTCTTTGCATCGATTCTACCCAATCTTTCATATACTTTTTCTCAGGATAACTATATGTATCCATACGAATTCCATCAAGTTTCAAATACAAACTCCACCATATGGCGTTTTGGATTAGATAGGTAGATAGCAATTTATTCCGTTGATTTAAATCAGGCATTGTAGGTACAAACCAACCATCGAGATAAGTTTTTTTATCAATTTTAGAAGCATGGATATCTTGTAACGTAGCTTTTCGGTGATTCGTTTGGGTATATTCAGGCCATATATTTACCCAGTCTTTCGCAGGTAGATCTTTCATCCAAAAATGTTCATCGCTACAATGATTGTGAATCATATCCATAATCACTTTTAAGTCTTTTTGGTGACATAATTCAACAAATTCTTTGTATTCCTCATTCGTACCAAAACGCGCATCTATTCTGTAAAAATCCGTTGCAGCATAACCATGATAAGAATATTTCGAGTTGTTGTTTTCTATGATAGGATTTAACCAAACAGCTGTAAATCCCATGTTTTTTATGTAATCTAAATGGTCAACTATTCCTTTTAAGTCACCTCCATGTCTTGCCAATGGAACCTTGCGATCAACAACGTCTTTATAGTCTGGAAAACTGTTATTTGAAGAATCGCCATCAGCAAATCGATCCGGTGTAATAAGGTAAATTACATCGGACTGATCAAATCCATTTTGCTTACCAAAATTAGGCTTAGCTTCGATTATATAAGGCACTTCGCGTACTAGTGCATCGCCACGCATGAAAGAAATAGTCAATTCTTTTGGGCCAACCACATTTTTAAGATTCAATGTAATCCAAAGATAATTCGAATTATCTGTACGAACTTGATTAACAATATTGACTGATTTATTATTAATTACTTTAGCTTCTAATTGAGCAATGTCCTTCGAGTAGCACATAAGTTGAACAGTATCAGTAATTAAGCCTGCATACCAGTTCGGAGGTTCTATCTTGACGAGTTGATCTTGGGAGTAAATAGAATGAACTAGAAAAATGAATAGTAAAAAGAATGATAATTTCACTGAAAATCTGTTTAAAATCAAGTTGTTAAGACTGTTGAAAGATTAAATTAAATTTTTTAGCTTTACGCGAATTTTAGTTGGGGTAATCCGTTATACCTAAAACAAAGTAGAGACCCAACTAGTATAACAAAATTAAATTTTTATAATAAACTATCGAATATATGAGAAATTATATTAAAACACTAGGATTGTTTTTATTCCTAGGAGGAATGTTATTTATCACAGGTTGTGAAGACCCCGTGGTAATTGATCCATCAGGAGGAGACGTAAATGTTTCAGATGGATTGTATTTAGCTCTTGATGGAGAAGATCCTTCTTCAACTGCAGCATTAGTTTCCGAACAAGTAGAAGCTGATGATTTTGCGTCTCAAGACAGAGATGGCTTTACAGCTGGATTTATGTGGTTAGATGCAGGAGATTATACTGTTGTTCAAGTTACTGACCAAGAAATTACTAGAACAATAGGTGGAACAACTGAATCTATTGATGATGGAAATTCAGACTGTGGATTTACAAGTTACACGCTTGTGACTACTGAAGAAGATGGAGCTCCATTTACTGTAGGAACATCAGGTCTTTATAAAGTTACAAATGATGAGATGACTGGTGAAATGACAATGTTTATGATTGATTCTCCTAACCTTATTGGTAGTGCAACAGAAAACGGTTGGGGTGCTGATACGCCTTTAACTGGTAGTGTGACTGCTGATGGAGGAGAATGGAAAATCGAAGGTGCAATCTTAAGAAGCGGAGAGTGGAAAGTAAGATTCAACTGTAGATGGCAGATTAACAGAAGAATTGACCCTAATGGTTCTTTGAATGATTCATCGAATGGATACCAATTATTCACTAATTTCGGAGGTACTACAAACAGTTTAGTTACTGGTGGTGCAAACATTCAACAAACAGAAGATGGAGAATATACAGTAACTGTAACTTGGGATCCAAGAGACGGATTTGGTTTATCTACTGTTAAGACAGGAGATGCTCCAGTAATTACTTTTAATCCAAATGATTTTCAAATGGGTGTAATCGGTGATGCTACTGCAGGTGGCTGGGACGCTGATCAAAACTTATTTTACAAAGGCGTTGTAGATGGTGCGCACACATGGTTAGGAATGATCACACTTGCTGATGCAGGAGAATTTAAATTCAGAGCAAATGATGCTTGGGATTTCAACCTTGGTGGAGACCTTACAGGCTTATCTAATGGAGGTGATAATTTAGCAACACTAGGTGCAGGATCATACTATGTCACTTTAGGAACACCTGACGAAGGAGACACTTGGAGTGGTACTGTAGAAGCTGCTTCATGGGGTCTTATTGGTGCTGGTGGACCAACAGGAAGTTGGGATGATGATGCAGACATGACTGCTGAAGGATTTGTTGATGGAACTACTGTTTATACTTATAGTGGGACTTTTGCTGGTGGTGAATGGAAATTCAGAGCAAATGATGCATGGGATCACAACATCGGCGGAGATGCTTCATTCTTGACAATTGATGGAGGAAATCTGAATACTGATGCTGGTGATTATACAGTAACATTATCTTTTAATGGTGAAACTTATTCTGCTACAATAGATTAAGCTCCAAGCATATAAAAATGTATATAAGAATAAGCACGTCATTCAAATGGCCTGCTTATTCTTTTTTAGTTAATTCCGAATCATTACATGATGCAAAATGTCATAACCTCTTTACTATTTTTTCTATTTATTCTAATCGGCTCATTTATAAATGCCCAAATCTCAGGTGTCGTATCAGATGCTGCATCAGGAGATGCATTAATAGGTGTAAGTGTTACTTTAGAAAAAGATAATTCCATTGGTACAATTACAGATATAGATGGCTCTTTTACCATAAATGCAGATATAGGCGATAAACTCGTTTTTAGTTATGTAGGTTATGAAAATCAATCTATTGCTATTACTGGAACGAGTATGAATATCAAACTTAGTTCTGCTTCGGAATTAATAGATGAGATTGTTGTTTTAGGTTATGGTAGCTCTGATAAAAAAGATCTTACTGGTGTTGTCGCGAAAGTAAATGAAGATGATTTCATAACGGGTGCAATAAATTCTCCTGAAAGATTACTTCAAGGAAAAGTTGCTGGTCTCCAAATCGCGAGTAGTTCTGAACCAGGAGGTGCTTCGAATATTCAAATTCGTGGAACGAATTCACTGGGCGCAAGTACTGCTCCTTTGTTTGTTATTGATGGTGTTCCTTTAGATAACAGAGGTGTTGCTGGATCTCGAAATCCCCTGAACTTTATAAATGCAAATGAAATAGAAAGCATGACTATTTTGAAAGATGCATCTGCCGCAGCTATCTATGGATCAAGAGCAGCAGGAGGAGTAATCATTATAACAACGAAGTCAGGTAAATCAGGTAAACCGCGAATTAATTATAGCGGAAACGTAAATGCTTCCGTTTTAGCAAATCAACCCAACAACTTAGATTACGACAACTTTTTAAGTGCAATTTCTGCTAAAGCTCCACAAGAACTTGAGTTTTTAGGAGATGCTAACACTGACTGGGTTAAAGAAGTAACACAAATTGCTAGAAGTACAGAACACAATCTTTCCATCTCTGGTGGTACAAAGGTTTTAGATTATAGATTATACGGAGGATATTTAAAAAATAATGGTGTTTTATTAACATCTGAAAATGAAATCATAAGCGGTGGAGGAAACCTTAATCTTAATCTTTTAAATGACCAATTAAAATTAAGATTTAGTAATAAAACAGGTTTAACTAATGATCGATTTGTACCTGGTGTAATGGGTGCAGCTCAAACATTTGACCCTACTCGACCTGTATTTGATGAAGACTCTCCTTTTGGTGGATATTTCCAATGGGAAGACCCTTTAGCGGTTAATAACCCCGTTTCATCTCTTCTATTAACAAATGATCGAGGAGTTACTCTTCGGACATTAAATAGTGCGGGTATAACATATAAACTACCTTTTATAAATGGTTTATCCATTAATTCCGATGTATCATATGATCATATTTCGGGAGATAAACTTAGAATTCAAGATCCACTTCTTAAAGATAATGAATCGTTTAATCGAGGTGGTTTCTTTTTCGATGAAGACTTTAGAAATTACACAACACAGATAGAAACTTACGGTACATATAATGTTGACTTACCTGTAAGGGCAAGTAAATTATCCCTGACAGCTGGTCATTCTTGGTTGGAAACAGATCAGGAAAATCGTTGGACTGAAGGGCGTTCATTAGAATTCTCTGAAGATGGAACCGCTATGCCAACGACAGATATTCAAGTTGATTCATTCTTAACTGCTAATAGATTGATTTCATTTTTTGGACGTACCAATATAAATTTATATGAAAAGTATTTATTAACAGCTTCTTTAAGAGCGGATGGTAGTTCTCGTTTTGGAGATGCTAATAAATGGGGTTATTTCCCATCTGCAGCAATTGCATGGAGAGTACTTGAGGAGGATTGGGATATAGGACTTCTCAATAATTTTAGCGACCTGAAACTCCGATTAAGTTATGGAGGTGTTGGTAATCAAGAATTGTCTGGCGACTTTCTGTATAAAACATTCTATAGCTTAAGTCAACTAGATGCAAGTTATCAATTTGGCGATGAATTTGTCCAAACACTGAGAGGTGTTGGGGTGGACCCAAATATTAAATGGGAAACAACATACTCTTTGAATTTTGGGGTAGATTTTGGTTTTATGAATAATAGATATAGTGGAACATTGGATGTTTATCAACAAAATACAAGAGATCTTTTATTCAGTGTTGCTGCTCCAGCATTTACAAATCTTGCGGATAGAATATTAACGAATATTGGCGAAATGAGAAATAGAGGAGTTGAACTTACTCTTAACACTGTTCCCATTGATAAAGATAAAATGAAATTAAGAATTGATTTCAATGCCGCTTACAACCACAATGTAATTTTAAAACTTGATAATTCTCAAAACAACGAAGATTTTGCAGGTTATGAAGATGGAGGAATTTCAGGAGACATAGGTCAGACTATTCAAATCCTAAAAGTTGGTGAAGCAAAAAACACATTCAGAACGTATGTTCATAAAAGAGATGAAACTGGATTGCCTCTTGTTGATACGGAGGATTTTAATGAAGATGGTTTAATTACTCTTCTTGATATTTATGAGGACATTAATGGTGATGGTTTAATAAATGAAAATGATTTAGTAAACAATAGAAATGCTGCACCTGATTTTATTTTGGGTTTAAGCCCAAATTTCACGTACGGTAAATTCGATATTTCAACAACAATAAGATCTCATATCGGTAACTACGTATATAATAACGTTGCGTCAGGTTCTGGTTACTTCGAAAGATTAACTGACCGTGTTACCAACAATGTAGACGAATCTGCATTTAGAGTAAATTTTAAAGAAAGACAATTAAAATCCGATTACTATATAGAAAATGCGTCTTTCGTAAAACTAGATAATGTAACTATAGGATATAATATTCAGTCCAAACTATTTAGACAACTAAGAGTTTATGGTACTGTTACAAATTTACTGACAATTACAGGTTATAGCGGGCTTGATCCTGAATTGCCACAATTTACACAAGGAATCGATAATAACCTTTTCCCTATTTCTAGGAATTTCCTTGTTGGTCTAAGAGCTGGTTTTTAATTGTTGAATCTATAAATTAAATGAACATGTTTAATAAAATAAATATATACTTCGCTTTATTATTAGTTTCTGTTTTGTTTTTTTCAGGTTGTACAAATTTGGATTTAGCACCAGAAGATGCTTCAACAGAAGATGAAATATTCAGAGATGCTGAAGCGTACAGAAATTACCTTGCTAAAATATATGGTAGTTTTTCTTTGACTGGACAAGATGGACCATCAGGTGCAGGTGATATTAGTATTGTAAATGATGAAGGTTTTACAAGTTATATTCGAGTATATTGGAAAGCTCAAGAATTAACTACCGATGAGGCTGTAATTGCATGGACAGATGCGGGAATACGAGATTTACACGAACATAGTTGGTCGTCAGAAAATCAATTCGTTCGAGTATTATATTATCGTATCGCATTAATTGTTTCTATCGCAAATGATTTTTTAACACAATCATCCGATGAAAAATTAGCTGCAAATGGAATTTCTGCCGCTGATCAAGAAACAATACAAGCTTATAGAGCTGAAGCAAGATATCTAAGAGCATTGGCTTATTGGCATGCACTTGATTTTTTCAGAAACATACCTCTAGAAACAGCGGTTTCAGCGAATACACCTTTTCAAGCTAGACCTGAAGAATTATATAATTTCATTAAAGATGAATTAGCCGATATTGAATCTATTTTACCTGATCCGAGAGGGAATGAATATGGAAGAGTGGATAAGGCAGCAGTATGGATGTTGCAAGCAAAACTTTTTCTAAATGCAGAAGCAATGGTTGGTATAAATGCATATGCTGATTGCTTGGATGCTTGTACAAAAGTAATAGAAAGTGGCTATTCGCTTGATCCTGCTTATCAAAGCTTATTTATGAAAGATAATCACTTGTCAAATGAAATTATTTTCGCATTGAATAGTGATGGAAAAAACACGCAAAACTGGGGTAATACAACATTCCTTGTACATGCAGCTATAGGAGGAACAATGACTGACACAGACTACGGTGTTTTAAATGGTTGGGCAGGACTTCGAACAACAAGTGCATTACTTGATAAGTTTCCTGATCTTATGGGAGATATTGATAGTAGGGCTATCTTTTATACTGATGGACAATCTGTAGAGATAGATGACATTGGTGTTTTTGAACAAGGAATCGCTGTACCAAAATATACAAATACAAATATGGCTGGAGAAGCTGGTTCTGACCCTACTCATGTAGATACCGATTATCCTATGTTTCGTTTAGGTGACACTTATTTGATGTATGCTGAATGTGTTTTGAGAGGAGGAGGAGGAGATATGACTCAAGCCGTAAATTATATAAATGAGCTAAGATTTAGAGCATATGGAGACGATACTGGAAACATTTCTATGGATGATCTTACACTAGATTTTATTTTAGATGAACGTGCAAGAGAACTATATTGGGAAGCAACAAGAAGAGTGGACTTAATCCGTTTCGGTCAATTTACTGATCAGGGATTATGGCCGTGGAAAGGAAATGTAAAAGAAGGAAGACTAACAGAATCTTTCAGAGATATTTTCCCTATTCCAGCTTCTGATATGTTGGCGAACCCTAACTTAAATCAGAACGAAGGATATTAATAAATTTTAAATTAATATTAGAAACAAAAGTATTTCTGTGAATTTAAATGGTATTAAATAATTAGGAATTTATATTTCAAGTAATTAATTTTTATACCTCTTCTTTTTGAAGATTTCACTTTAGTTTCAATAATTATAAAATCAAGTACAGGCAGAAAACGCAAGGATAAACTTCGCTATCATGAATCTTTCTATCAAAGTAATTACTTTTAGAATCTTGAAAGTATGTGAACATCTAAAGTAGAATTGGTATTATACTTTTATTTTGGGCTCGAGCCCAAAGTAAATAGAATTAATTTACGTTCTTTTTAATTAAATACTCGTATTTAATCTACCACAACGATCTTCTTTGTATCAACCGTTTCTCCTTCACACAAGAATCGAATAAAATAAATTCCTGGACCAACATTGGTTAAATCAATAAATTGTCCTGGAATTAAATTCGTTTCTTCAAGGACTTTCTTTCCATCTGTATTATATAAAACTAGATCATATAATCCTTGAAAAGAGGCTTGGAAAGAAAATGAATTATTTGTTGGATTTGGAAAAATATCAAGCTCTACCACTTCACCTTTTTCCTCTTCTTCTATATTCGTTCCATAAGCAGGATCACTCACATATACATGATATTCTCCTGGTGCCAAATTTACACTATAGCTTATAGCGCTCGTAATCGAACCTCCTTCTAAATAATCATACCACCTACCCGAGATCGGCAAATCAACCGTCACACTCTGTTCAACTACATCGAAATTTCCAATAACAAACATGTAGTCATCACCCTTAGAAGATACAATTGACTTCGTAACACCTCCTAAATTTAATGCGACTTCAGCATCCTTATCTACCGCAGGATAATTTACTTTTAAATCAAACATTTTACTATAAACATCATATAGATTCTCACGTTCAGACTCATTATAATAATCCCATCGAATAGGTTTTCTTGCCAATCTACAATTCTCATTTACTGTTCCATCTTCACATGTATTAATTGAAAAATCATATCCCAATTCCCCAAACTGCCATATCATTTTTGGTCCTGGAATAGAGAAGAAAAAAGCAGCAGTCATTTCGTTTCTATCTAATCCTGTATTTAATTCTCTGACATCATAACCTCCATTTACATTTCCAAATTGAGTGTTTTTATACATTAACCTTTCTTCATCATGACTTTCCATATAACTTACAATATGGGGTTCCGTCCATCCTTGATTTTTATAATAAACAAAACTAAAATTAGATTTTCCAGCATCATTATATCCCATCGTCGCTTCATTGGAAGTATAATTAGCATTTCCCCACAATAAGAATCCCCTATCTGCTAATTCTCTCTCTTCAGAGGAAGTTGCAAAATGTTCAAGGATTAAAATTGATTCCGGGTATTGATCCCATATATGATTTCCATAATCTGAAAGAATATCTATTCGCTCTTGATTGTACGCTGAAAAGCCGCCATTCTCAGAAAAAAATTGTTGGGTAAAACCCTTAGATAAATCAAATCGGAATCCATCCACATGATATTCACTTAGCCAATAATCAATGGTTTGTTTCGTGTATGTAATTGTAGCTTCCGATCCGTGATTAAAATCAAATCCTACATTAAAAGGATGTTTTGCAACTGGATTAAAATAAGGTGAGTTTTCGGCTGGTCTAGAGTTTTGTGAATCCCAGTACAATCGGACCAAAGGACACTGACCAAACGCATGATTATAAACAATGTCTAATAAAATTGCAATACCCATTCCATGGGCTGCATCAACTAATTTCTTAAAAGATTCCGGACTACCATAATACTTATCAAGCGCCATGTGATAAGATGGATTATATCCCCAACTATCATTATTTTCAAATTCTGAAACAGGCATTAATTCTATCGCATTTACACCAAGTCTTTTCAAATATGTTAATGTATCTATCAGTGATTCAAAACTATTATCCGCTAAAAAATCACGTAACAATAATTCATAAATCACCAGGTCTTCAGTTTCTGGAAGTTGGAAATCATCATTTTCCCACTGAAATAAATCTTCTTCTAAATTTAGATATGTAAGGTGACCTGATGTTAATCCTGAAGGATAACTAACAGGAATTGATTCTAATGAGGGATCGATTCCACCATCACTAAATGGATCTAATATTAACTCACTATAAGGGTCTGCAATTTTAATAAATCCATCAACTAAAAATTGATATAATAATTCAGTATCATTAACATCATTTTCAAGAATAATCCACCAATCCTGTTCGTCAGGAGTTTGTGTCATTTGAAAGTTCGCATCTACTTTAAAATCATTTAAATCTGAAAGCACAAAAACATGGTTTTTTTCAGGGGCAAAAAGACGTAATAAAACGGAATTATTATCTAAAATTGTAGCTCCATATTTAACGTCTTCAGGAATTTCTTCTTTGGCAGAATCACCATCTAAAACAACAAAACTAAAGGAATCTTCTACTTGATCGGTACCGTCAGTTGCTTCGAATCTTATAATATGATTTCCTACATCTATAGCTGTATAATCAAATGATATTTCAGTCCCTGTTCCCATAGAAATAACAACATCATTATCGTATAAAACATAATCTGATGAAGAAGTAATAGCTGCTAAAATGGAAAAATTATCTCCTTGTTCGACAACTAATTGTTCTTGATCAGGAGTTATAAATTTACCAGTGAATTCATCAAGATTAGGAACATCAATAAAGATATCTCCTAGGCTTGCTGTTTTACCTTCTTTGGAACCATCTTGATTTCTAAAAACAAAAGATAATTGAGTAACAACTTCATTTGTTGGAATACTATAAAACTCACGCGGCGTAAACTGAATTATGTGTTTGTTGTCACCTATAGGAGCCATTACTACTTTGGGGTCTGCGGTTCCCCAGTTTCCTTGAACATATTGCCAACTTCCTGGACCACCTGATTCTGTGATAACTCCCGTATGCGCATATACAGGAGTAACATCTACTAAACCTGCACTTCCTTGTGTAGCATCATAGATTACGCTTATCTCCTCATCTATCGTGAAAAGAGGTGGATCAATCGAAACGATTTGGGCTTTAAGCCCAAAAATTATAAAAACCAAAAATATACTTAACGTCGTTTTCATAAAATCAATAATTTGTTAGAATATCAAATGAATATTCCGGCAATTTAATACGCTTAGTAGTTCCTTGTTGAATGGTTGATTGATTTAACCTTGAAATGAGCCTAGCTTGCTCATTCAATAAAATTTCAGTTGGTTCCGAAGCTTTATTAAATACAATATAACATGTTTTATTAAAATAAGAGCGTTTAAAGACTAAATGTTTTTCAGACACATCGACAAGTTCTACCGTTCCATATAATAAAGGCATTTCTTCTCTACGTAACTTTGATAATTGTTGCGTAAGCTCTTTCGTTTCTTGTTCTTCTTTTTTAAGATTATCGAAACGCATCATTCTTCTACTGTCAGGATCTCCTGCACCAGGCATAGCAATTTCATCTCCATAATAAATCACAGGAACGCCTGGAATTGTCATCACAAAAGCAACTAACATTCTATGTTTTAAATAACCTACTTTGTCAGTTACACCTATATCTCTATTAAATCCTGCCATCTTTTGATCTTCATCGAACCGAACATCTCCACTCGCTAGCGAAATAAATCGCGCTTGATCATGATTACCAGTAATGTTTCCCATTGTAGAATGATACCCATAATAGTTTAATGATTCCTCAAACGAAGCCCACAATCTCTCAAACGATTGATCATCTTTCGCAAATACTTCTCGCGCATCAAAGTATAAATTGAAGTCAAATTGTGAATCAAGCATACCACTTGAAATATAACTGCTTATTAAATCTCTTGATCCATAAGTCTCCCCAATCTGATATATATTTCTTCCTTCAACCAAACAAACTTCTTTCTTAAGTTCTTTCGTTAATGCAGTCCAAAACGCTCTCGGTATATGTTTCGTAGCATCATGTCTATATCCATCAAGACCAAATTTCTTCAACCAAAAGATTGTAGAATCTACTTGGACATCTATAACTTCAGGGTTATTAAAATCCAAACTTGGCATAAACATATCGAACCATGTTGTCAATCTTTGTTCATCCCATAGCCTTAAATTATAAGAACTGTCTGGCAACACAAGGTCCGTAACCCAGTCAGGATGTGCTTTATATAATGGATGTTCTTCGTGAACATGGTTTGTAACATAATCTAATAATACATTAATGTCATGTTCATGTGCTTTATCAACTAATCTCTTCATGCTTGCATCATCACCAAATCGAACATCTACTTTCGAAGATGATATTGGCCAATAACCATGATAACCAGAATAAAAATATTGAGGCTCTATATATTCTTGATAAGCTGTAAGTGGGTTTTGGGTAATTGGTGATAACCAAATAGAATTAATGTTTAATGAATCAAAGTATCCAGATTCTATCTTCGCAGTAATTCCATCTAAATCCCCGCCCATATAATTCGTTAACGGTTTAAGTCTTTCATCATTTACTGGCATGTCAATTGATGTGTTCCCATTAAAAAATCGATCAATTAAAGTAAAATACATTATTTGTGAACGATAATCATGTCTATTTAAATCTAAACCCGTTTCCACAACTTTTCCATTTTTTAATGGAATGATCAGGTCATTACTTATTCCTCCTTTTCCCTCTGCATAACATCTTATAAGACTGCTTTTTTTATTTGTTTGTCCTTCAGGAATATGAACTTTTGTTTCTTTATTGCTCGTTTCTATATTTATTAATTGATTATCGCAAAAACAATACGTTCTTAAAGGTTGAATGCTGTTACTAATTGTAATTAATTTCGAATCATGGCTCGAAGATAATAGGCGAGGAATTGTAGACGGATCTCCTCCAAGAATTGTAAGTAATGAATTAAAACCTCCGATGCCATTAGATATTGAATCTTGATTAACTGGATCGCTTATTTCCTTTCCATCAACGATATACTTATATTGATATTTCCCTGGATTAAGTTTCATTTCCGTCACCCATTTATTTCCTTCTAGTATAACAGAAGTGCTGTTAGGATTCCAGCTATTCATTTCTCCTTTTATTTTTACATCATTGTAATCTTTATTCTCTAATTCTAATCTTATCTTTTTTTTCTCCGGGCTTTTTACTAAAACATCACAACTTCCAGTATTCGTATTAATTTTTAAAACAGACAATCGATGATCAATTGGATTATCAATATTAATATTTAAAGTCTTTTGTTCTTTATTTAATTTAAATGGTAATTTAATATCTGACTCTACAGACAGCACAGTTGAAGTAACAAAGTAATCCTCCAAATTAATTATATTATCACCATACTTTAATTGGATAGGAGAAGCTATTCCTATTAAATCCGATTGACAATATGAGGATAAATAGAAAACCGATAATAAAATTATTAATAGACTTTTAGTAATTAAATTTCTTTTCATTTTCAAGATTTGTTTTCATAAAAAGCGATAGCCTTTCCAGTTAAAACATGTTTTTTATCATGTAGAAAAATCTCACAATTAGAATCAGATGTGTTTAGGACGGAAGTCCCTTCCTTTGTAGTTTCAATCTTTAATACTGCATCTTGATACACAATTCTAAAACTCAACGAATCCCATTTCTTTGGTAATGTCGGAGCAATCTTTAATCCATCATCTGTCATTTGCATTCCTCCGAAACCTTTTACTATTGCTAGCCAGGTTCCTGCCATACTCGTGATATGAAGACCATCTTCTGTATCATTATTATAATCGTCTAAATCAAGCCTTGCGGTTCTAACATACATTTCATATGCCTTTTCAAAGTCACCAATTCTGCATGCTAAGACAGCATGAATACATGGACTTAATGAAGACTCGTGAACAGTCATCGGTTCATAAAACTCAAAGTTTCTTTTAATATCCTCAAGACTAAAATGATCTTCAAAAAAATACATTCCCTGTAAAACATCCGCTTGTTTTATGTAACAAGATCGGAGTATTCGATCCCAAGACCAATGTTGATGTATCGGTGTTTCTTCTGCTGGAATAGCGTCTATTGATTTTAATTCTTTATCTAAAAATCCATCTTGCTGTAAATAAATTTCTCGCTCTTTATCATATGGTAGATAAGTATTTTCAATGATTTTTTCCCAGTGCTCTAGTTCTGTTTGATGGAAGTTGGTTTTATGTAAAATATCTTTTAATCGCTTATTATTATTTTCTTTTAATTCATTAATAACATCGTTACAATAACTTAAACACCACCTTGCTACATAATTTGTATACCAATTATTGTGAACATTGTTTTCATATTCATTGGGACCAGTAACACCTAACATTACAAAAGCTTTTTTTGCTTCAGAATAATGAAATCTTTGTGCCCAAAAACGAGCAATTCCTATTAAAACTTCTAAGCCATATTCCGCCAAATATGCTTTATCTCCTGTATATCTTATATAATCAAAAATTGCAAATGCAATAGCTCCATTTCTATGGATTTCCTCAAAGGTTATTTCCCACTCATTATGGCACTCTTCCCCATTCATTGTAACCATAGGATAAAGAGCAGCGCCTCCTGAAAAACCAAGTTTTTCAGCATTTTCTATTGCTTTTTGTAGATGATTATGTCTGTAAACAAGTAAACTTCTTGCTACTTTCGAGTCCGCTGTGCTAAGATAAAATGGTAAACAATACGCTTCTGTGTCCCAGTAAGTACATCCTCCATATTTTTCTCCTGTAAAT
The DNA here is from genome assembly GCA_964566605.1 of uncultured Saprospiraceae bacterium. Classification (GTDB taxonomy): domain Bacteria; phylum Bacteroidota; class Bacteroidia; order Chitinophagales; family Saprospiraceae; genus JAHDFB01. The sequence continues at coordinate 28,113 of CAZMKA010000024.1, forward strand.
CCTTTCGGCCCAATATTAAGTCGTTCATCAGATCCATCATATGTCTGATATAATTGCAAAATATTGAAACGCATTCCTTGTTGGGCTGCTACATCACCTTTAATCTCTATATCATTCTTCTCCCAGTTTGCTAACCAAGAATCCATATGATTCCTCAAGATCTTTTGATAAGTTGAACCTTTTACAACATCAAGTATATCATCATTAATCATTTCAAACCCATGTCCATGATGAAAACTCGTAGAAATAGAAACGTATTTATATAAAGTAACTGAATCCCCTTGTTTTAAACTAAGATTAAATTGCTCGCTACATTTCCCGTTGGCATTGGAAGAAATTGCTTCGTGATCATCTATTATATTAAGCATAGAAGCATGGACATGAAAGTCAGTCTTTTTGGTGATGGCAGAAACAGAGGGGTAACTATTGCTTTTTAAATCCGTATTTACCCAAAAAAGCTCATCATAATTAGAATCTTGATTTTTTACATTGGCATCGAGATAAGAGTCTATTTTTATATCCCCTGAAAAGCCTTCGCTGCTAATTGTATACTTTACAACACCTAGTTCTTTGGTTACCTGACTACAAAATCGCTCAGATTCTATACTAATATTTCCTTTTACTGTTTCAATCGTAAGTGTTTTTCGATAAACAGAATGTTGCATATCAAGCTCACGGTAGAATGACGCAAGTTTAACTTTGTTTAAATCTACAATTGCATCATCTAAATAAAGATCTATTCCAATCCAATTTACCGAATTCAAGACTTTTGCAAAATATTCTGGATAGCCATTTTTCCACCACCCTACTCGAGTTTTATCAGGATAATAAATACCTGAAATATAGCTTCCTTGAAGTGTTTCGCCTGAATACTTTTCCTCGAAAGTTCCACGTACACCCATATACCCATTAGCAACTGAGAAAATGGATTCCGATACCTGACTATACTCAGGATGAAACGTATTCTCTATTATCTTCCATGGGTGTTTTACTAAATAATCCTTCATTATCCATCTTTTTCTTCAAGATCCCAAATATAATGTTTTAACTAAAACTATATTTATGTTATTAAAATTAATAATTTGCTGAAAAATCATCACTTTTGCTCACATTATTTAAGATTTCCAACTTAATATTTCATTTATGCTAAATATTGCTGCCTGTATTTTCGATCTAGACGGAGTTCTAGTTGATACAGCGAAATACCATTTCATTGCTTGGAGAAACCTAGCTAAGCAGTGGGATATTGAATTAACTCATGAAGAAAACGAAAAGCTCAAGGGAGTAGGAAGAGTTGATTCATTGAAACACATTTTAGCTTTAGGAAATGTCGAGCTGAACGAAGATGAAATTAGTCATTGGTGTGCACAAAAAAATGAAGAATATTTAGGTTTCGTCTCCAGCATGAATGAAAACGAGTTGCTTCCAAAAGTTGTTGATTTGCTTGAGGAGTTACAGGATAAAAACATAAAAATAGGACTTGGCTCAGCAAGTAGGAATGCACCACTAATTATAGAAAAAACAGGTATTAAACAATATTTCAAAGCTGTAGTAAGTGGAAATGATGTTAAAAACTCTAAACCACACCCAGAGGTTTTCCTTAATGGAGCTGAAATTCTTGGAGTAAAACCCAGTGAAACCATCGTCTTTGAGGATTCACAAAAGGGAATACAAGCAGCAATTTCTGGAGGATTTTATTCCGTAGGAATCGGTAAACAAATAGATTTAAATAAAGCAGACCTTGTCATTCCTTCTTTTGAAAATCATACATTTAAAAACATCCATGATTTATTATCTGACTTAATAAAATAAAAATGAAAGCAGTATATCAACTTATTCTTTGTTGTTCAATGATTCTATTTTTGAGTTGTAACACACCTTCAAATAATTCTAAAAAAGAAGGTTCTGAAAAACCTAAAATAACAATGGATGGTCACGTACCAAATTGGTCAAAGGACATGAATATGTACGAAGTGAATATTCGTCAATTTACTCCAGAAGGTACTTTTTTAGCTTTTGAAAAACATATTCCACGATTAAAAGATATGGGAATTGATATTCTTTGGTTAATGCCAATTTATCCCATCTCCGAAACAAAGAAAAAAGGAACTCTCGGAAGTTACTATGCTGTTTCTGATTTCACTAAAGTTAATCCTGAATTCGGAACCTTGAAAGAATTCCAACAAATGGTTAAAACCATTCATGAGAACGATATGAAAATTATTCTAGATTTCGTTCCGAATCATACAGGATGGGACCACGTATGGATAGAAGAACACCCCGAATATTACAGCCAAGATAAAGACGGAAACATCGTTGATCCCATTGATCCATCTACTGGAAAAAGCTGGGGCTGGACAGATGTTGCAGACCTTAATTTCGACAATAAAGAAATGCGGAAGCACATGATAAGTGACATGATTCACTGGATTAAAAATGAAGAAATTGATGGTTACAGAATGGATGTTGCACATGGCGTTCCTGTTAATTTTTGGTCTGAAGTGAGTACTGCACTTACCGAAGTTAAGGAAGATGTATTTATGCTAGCAGAGTCTGAAGTTCCTGAATTGAGAAACGAAAAGTACTTTCAAGTTGATTATGGGTGGGAACTGCACCATGTTATGAATGCCGTAGCTAAAGGTGAAAAAGGACCAGCTGATATTAAGTCATGGTATGAAGAAAATAAAAAGAAATACAAGTTGGGTTGGCACATACAATTTACATCAAATCATGATGAAAATAGCTGGGCTGGAACGACAGAAGAACGAATGGGAAAGGCCCATGATGCACTAGCCGCTCTTGCATTTACCTTGGAAGGAATGCCCTTGATATATGGTGGTCAAGAAGAGCCTTTGAAAAGAAGGCTTGAGTTTTTCGAAAAGGATGATATCGGTTTTGGTGCTTACTCGAAAGCCGATTGGTTTGCAAAAATATTAAAAGCTAAGAAAGATAACGAAGCTCTTTGGAGTGGCGCGTATGGTGGAGACGTTGAATTCTTGCAGAGTACTGAAGAAATACTTGTATACAAGAGAGCGAAAAACGAAAATGAAGTAATAGTAATCTTAAATTTATCAGACAAAGCTAGTTCGACAGAATTAAACTTTGATGCAGCTGAGTATAAAAGTGTCTTTGATGGTAAATCATTTAATTTAAAAAAGGGTGAAAAACTAAACTTAGAGCCTTGGTCGTACTTTGTTTTAAGTAATAATAAATAATATTTGATTTAAGGGCGCTCGAGCGCTCCATTCCGGGTTTCGCTATTCCTTTAGTATTGTAAATAATATTTTAATAAAATATTATCATTATCA
>CAZMKA010000025.1:0-30766 GCA_964566605.1 uncultured Saprospiraceae bacterium
TATTCAGTATTATTAAGTTTAGGATATATGTTACAAAGATCATTTATTTTACATCCTAAAAAGCTAGATAAAACATACGTTTATACATTCGATTTTAAATTTGAGGAATTAAACATTCCCATTGAAGAGGGATTTGTAAATGCTATTCATGCTTTCACAAATAATGAATTAAAGAAAGGGGTAATATTATATTTTCATGGAAACGCAGATAACTTAAAAAGGTGGGGTAAAGTAAGTAGCGCTTTTACAAGTAGAGGATACGATGTTGTAATGATGGATTATAGAGGTTTTGGAAAATCAGATGGAAAAGCTACGGAAAAGAATATGTACAGTGATGCGGAAAAGGTATATGAATATGCATTGAAAACGTACAATGAAAAAGATATCATTCTTTATGGAAGATCAATAGGAAGTGGTGTAGCTGCACATCTAGCATCAATCAAAAAAACAAAAGCGTTGTTTTTAGAGACTCCTTTTTATTCAATAGAGGATGTGGTTAAGCAAAAATATCCTTTTATTCTTTTAGTTTTAAGTTTAGAATTCCAGTTTCCAAATTATTCGAAGTTAGATTCCATCGAAACTCCAATTCATATTTTTCATGGAACAAAAGACAAGGTTGTTCCTTATAAGTCCGCACAGAAATTAAAAAGTCTGCTTAAAGATTCGGATACATTTTTAACCTTAGAAGGAGCAGGGCATAAAAACATTCCTACGTTTGAAGCTTATCAACAGGTCTTGAATGATCTTTTATAGAATTATTTCACTTAATAGAATTATAGTGGTTTAGCCTAAAAATCCTGTCCAGTAAGTAACAATGGAACCTTTTTTCTATTATTATAGACTGATGTGGTTTGTCTTAACATAAGATGGAATAAAACTTGCAACTTAAAGTTATTGTAAGCGATTCTTCACGAATAGTCAAGTTTTGCAACCTTTATTAAATTTATCACGTATAACATATTGTGGCTAGAAAAGATGATAATATATCAAGCCTGATAAAAGATCTTAAGCGGCATAGGAGAAAAGCACAAAAAACAGTGTTTTTAAAATACTATGCTTATGTTAAAGCAATCACGCAAAGGTATTCTACCAATCAGCAAGATGCTGAAGAACTAGTAAATGATGTTTTTGTCAAAGTTTTTGCCAAAATTGATAGGTATGATATTAGCTATAGTTTTACATCTTGGTTAAGCCAAATAACGGTGAATACGTGTATTGATAAGTACAGGAAATCTCTGAGAGTTATCCATACTCAATCTTTAGACGATGTGTTTATCAGTGATTTACCATTTGCTTCTGAACATATGTTGGAAGAAGTTGAGGTGCTTCCAATAATAAAGAAACTGCCTGAAAATTATCGATTAGTTTTTAATATGTACGTTTTTGAAGAGTATTCACATAAGGAGATAGCTGAGAAACTAAACATTGCTGAAGGGACATCTAAGTCCTGTTTGTCAAGAGCCAAGAAAATTATTAAGGAATATATGTTAATGCACGGAAGTAAATATAAGCTTGAAAATGGATAAGTTCGAAAATCATATTAAAAAGCAATATGAAAGGCAATTAAAGCCAGTCAATCCCAAAGCGGCATGGGCAAACTTTGAATCTGAACGACTTGGAAAGGAAGTTAAACGAAAATGGATTTTCCTGATCTTTCTTATTGTTGGGTTAGGTGCTGTTGGAAGTGTTATTGTTTATTTTTCTTTTGAAGGTTTACAAAAAGATGAGATTCTTGTTACCGAATCAATTAGTACCGAAATTTTAAATCCTACTGAAACGTATACATCTCAAGCTAATGTAATCAATGAAAAAGATAGAAATCTAGAAAATAAAAATAAGAGTACTTTAGAAAAATATTTAACTAAAAGTTTCAACGTAAAAAAGAATGCGACCAATCAAGTTTCTATTAATAACTATTCAAATAGTTTAAAAAAGGAAGAAAATCAAATAAAAGTTATAAACTTAAGTACCTCTGAAGAGGACATTATGATTGATACGAAGAAGAGCACAGATACAAACGTATACGTACTTCTTCCAACTACTTCAAACGAAAGTAATGCTGATAGTAAAATTAACGATGTGTTAAAAACTGAAATAGTTGATGTCACGAGCTTACAATCTTTAAAACCCCTTAGGGTAGAAAGCACTAAAATAGAAGAGGCAGCAGTCAAAGAAATAGCTAAACCTAGTCTTCAAAGCACCCTTTTAAAATCGAATGATAGGTGGATTTATTATGGATTTTATACAGGTGCGAATTCACTAAATCATAGATTCATTAGAAAAAGTAAGGGAGTTAATTTGGGACTTGTTGTTCAAGCGAAGTTGACAAAACATCTGTCAATTCATGCTCTTGCAGGCTATAGCTTTATGACTTTTCAATCACGAGTAAATAGTAAAGATCTTAGAATAAAAAGTTTAAACATCAATACTAGAAGACTTGAAGTAAACTCAATTGACAAATCCTTGCATCAGTTGAATTCAGGGATTGAACTATCATATTGCCCTATTAAGAGGAAGAAACTAGGAATTGACTTGACAGCTGGAGTAGTTGCAAAAGTGGATATTGAAGAATCTAATGATTATCAGGTGTTTGAAAATAACATGGACAGTGAGATTCAACAAAGAAACTCGATAAATTATTATTATCCTGCATACTATAAGGTTTCAACTGGAATAAACTATTCTTTACATGATGTTAGGATTGTGCTTAGACCCTATTATATGCATTCTGTTTTCAAATCCGAAATTAACCATCCTTATGAATGGGGGATAAATACTGAAATCCTGTTCTAAAAGTAAGATATCTTACAGTCAACTCGGAATACCAGATAAAAAAATAAATTTTTCAGCGTTCTGCAACCATGTTAAAAGTAGCTTCGTATAAGCTAACAGATAATTATTAAATTAGAAATGAATAAAATGAATAAAATAATCTCAACTATCGCAATATTGCTGCTTGTTATTTTTGCATCAAGTTGTTTAGATCCGACAAATAATCCTAATGATTCTACAAAAATGTTGGGTATTTACCTTACTGATTGCCCTTTTGAAGCGGAGGAAGTTAATGTAGAAATAGTTAATGTCATTGTCGAAGATAAAGATGGGTTTAAAATAGAATTAAATACAGCAATTGGAGTATATAACCTTCTTGATTTTACCGATGGAGTTGATACCTTGATAGCTGAAGGAAATGTAGAGTTTGAAGACATTGAATCTATCTATTTAGAGCTTGGTGAACAGAATACAATTATTATTGAAGGGGAAGAATTTCCATTGGAGCTAAAAGGAGATAATCTTGTAAAGGTGAATATTAACCTTGAACAGTTTGATGAAAGTACAGACTTTTTAGTTGATTTTTTCGCATGTACTTCTATCATAGAAAAAAATGGTGAATACTTTCTTAAACCGGTTATTAAATTTAAGGGAACAAAAAACAACAATCAAGGAGGAAATTCGGATTTTGTAGAGGATTACATCGAAGATATTGCTGGTTGTTATACACTAGTCTATCCATACACATTAATAACTAAAATGAATGATGAGATCACAGTTAATAACGATGAAGAGTTAACGGATGCGCTTATAAATAATGATATCAAAAGTTTAGCATTTCCTGTTACATTACAAGATGTAGATGGTCTCAATACCACTGTTGATAACAACGGTCACCTTAAACAACTAATTAAAGAATGCGAAGATGAAAATAACAACAATGGAGGATATGATGAAAACCTTGAGGAATTGGATGAGCTTTTAGAATGTTATTCTTTAGTGTATCCAATTCAAGTTTACAGCGAAAATGATACCATTGAAATCACGGATGCAAGCGAACTTGCTAATGTTATTGAAAATGAAGAGTTTGAAGCAATACTTCTTCCTTTTGAACTTGTTGGTGATGATGGAATTACTTTTGTAGTAGAAGAAAATGAAGAATTAGAAGAACTAGCTGAAGACTGTGAAGAGGAGGAAGATGATGACGATTTCGAAGAATTTGTAGAAGATATTGAAGAGTGCTTTGAGTTTGTGTTTCCTCTAGATTTATTGTCCGAGGATAATGCGACGTTTACAGCAAACGACCAAGAAGAATTGGAAACGTTAGTTGAGGATGAAGAAATAAATTCATTTGTTTATCCAATTCAGTTAATTGACAAAGATGGACAAACTATTGATGCAGCTACAAAGGATGAGTTGATAGAACTAGCAGAAGACTGCGAAGAGGAAGAGGATTTTAATGAATTTATTGAAAATTTAGAAGATTGTTATTCTTTGATTTATCCAGTAGACCTTAAAGCAATATCAAATGAAACGTTCACAGCGAATGATCAAGAAGAATTCGATCAATTGTTGGATGACGAAGAAATAAAGTCTTTTGTTTTTCCAATCCAACTTCTTGATGAAGATAATGTAATAATAGATGTAAATAATCAAGGTGAATTGAATCAGCTTGAAAATGATTGTGAATAAGTGATGTCAATTAATTTATATACCTATAGCAAATTATAACTCCCTAAGTTGATATCGAGTGTAAAGAGACTGTCTAATTATTAGGCAGCCTCTTTTAGTAAAAAGAGGAATCTTTCTTACAAGTTTCTATCTATACGAGTCTATTTCGACCTTTATTTTGTGGTTTTGATAAATCCAAAGATCGTATGTTCTGAAAAAATCTTTAGCTATTGGTTTTAAGTGAATGGTATAAAATGAAAAGTTATAAATCTTAATGGCTTTTTTTTATAAACCGTTGAAAACATTAAAATTTATTACCTACATTATTGCTATTTTTGTGTAAAAAAATGTCACAAATAAAAGAATTCAATGATTATAGAGAAAAGATGAATAAGGTCATCTTAGCTCAAGACAATAAAAGCTTAAAACGATTCTTTAGCCTTGATCACCAGACATATTCAGAAGGTGCACTTTCTGTAAAAACAAAAGAAATGCTTGGCCTAGTTGCCTCTATGGTATTGAGATGCGATGATTGTATCAAGTACCATTTAGGAACGGCTCATAAAGAAGGTATCTCAACAGAGGAATTGTATGAAGTTTTTGCAATTGCTAATCTCGTGGGAGGTTCGATTTGCATTCCTCATACGAGACGCGCTGCTGAATATTGGGAAGAATTACAAAAACAATAGATCTGAAAAATCAACAATCTCATATACCATTTATCTTAGTTGCTGTTGCCTTTGCTTTTGCTATTTTTTTTAGCAAAATAGGAGTTGCGGCATTGAATCCGTTAAATGACCAATGGTTAATGGCTGCTGGTAGTGACTGGACTCCTGATTATATGGCGTGGGGTTTTTATAGAAATGCGGATTGGAGTTTTCCATTGGGAATGTTTACTGGTTATAGTTTTCCTGAACAAGTAAGTATAGGGCTTACAGGTGCAATTCCATTACTTGCCGTTCCACTTAAAATTCTTAATCCCATTCTCCCTGATACTTTTCAGCATTTCGGTGTATGGTTATTACTTTGTTATGTTCTTCAAGCAATATTTTCTTATAACCTATTGAATTTATGGGGGACAAAAGACAAATGGCTATTAGCATTGGGGAGTTGTTTTTTCGTAATAAGTTATACGCTTTTAGATCGGATAGCACACACTAATTTATGTGGGCATTGGGAGATTTTGGCTGGTCTTTGTGTTTATTTTGGTGCCTCGCACAAACATGCTTGGTGGAAACATGGACTATTAATATTTGCAAGTATTTGGACCCACCCATATCTTGTTGTATTTACTGTCTCTATCGCTTGGGCAGATTATATTAAGCTTGGTATTACCAATAAAGAAAAGTGGTTGAAGATTGCTCTTTACTTTCTTTCTTCTTTGGCTTTTGCCATGGCAGCTTGGTTTCTCATCGGGAATCATATTTTGGAATCAGACCAAGCACGTGGTGAGGGATTCGGTGTGTTTTCTGCTAACTTGAATACCTTTTTTACGCCAAAAACCGATGGCGGTATTATGCCTGCACTGCCAAGATATTATGAAACCCAATTTGAAGGAGTTGCATATCTTGGTATCGGTATCCTAATTTCATTGCTATTCTTGCCCATTCTCATTTTTAAAAACAAAGTCAATCTGCCAAGCTTAAACAGATTTAAGTGGCCATTACTAACCCTTGCGATAGGGATGTTTATTTTCTCTTGGTCTAATCAGGTTTGCCTGAATGATCGCTTATTAATCTATTATAAATTGCCTGAATGGGCAATGGATAAAGCTGCGATTTTAAGAGCAAGTGGTCGATATGTATGGCTGATTTATTACTTGATTTTGGGGAGTTTTGTTTACATAATTTCGAATTTGAAAATCGACAAAAAGTATAAATACGCATGGTTAGCCATCGTTCTACTTATCAATATTGCAGATTTTTGGCCTCAAATTAAGCCGAGCCCGTATACTTATAAAATACATCCTATTGTTGAAAATTTCCAATACGATTTCTGGAATGATGTGATAGCGCAGGCTGAAGATTTTATCATGTACCCTGCTCATCATAGGAACTACAACAGCTATGCTGATGACATGGCATTTGCTGAAATTGCAATGAAGAACAAACGAATTTTCAATAGCGGGCATTTAGCTCGATTTAATTCGAAATTAAGAGATAACTATAAAGCAGGCATTCAAGATACACTGGAAACAAAAGCAGAATTGTTCGCGCTTAAAACGATAATTACGAGTAAGGAGTACTTACCAGATTTTAGTAAGTTAGTAAAAGCGGGGAATCACGATATTCTGGAAGCAAATAATTACTATGCTTTTATCCCCAAAAACGGGAATTATAGAAATGAGCATAAAACATTGAATACGGAATTCCAACGTGATACTGTGAACTTGTCGAAAGAACAATTTGGGGTTTACACCCAAAGAAATAAAAACAACTATTTAATCTTCGCAGTAATGGATGAAGCAAGTAGTAAGTTGAATTCATGTGAAGATTTTGTGCAATTTATAAACAATGCGAAAAGTAAGTTACTCAATCTTAATTTTCGTGAATCATATATTGGTATAGTGAAAGACGACGAAATGATTTATGAATCGTTCGGAAGAGATTCGGAGAATTCAATTGTGCAACTAGATACAGTACTCCAATTTCAGGATAATAAAAAACTTATTGAAATATTCTCTGCAGATAAGAATAATGGCAATGAGGCACGTATCTTTGTTGGAGGAAAAAATTATGCTGTAAACGATCGTGGACTTAATATTGTTAGTATTAATGAACAAGGTGCAGTAGAAGAAAGCACACATTTTGATACATTTCAGCAATGTCATCACCAATCTGAAAAATCCGAATTATATTACGTGATATGGAAAAGAAAGTAGTAAATCACAAGAGTTATTTGGACGAATTGAATGATATTCAACGTCTAGCTGTAACCTCAGGTTCAGGTCCCAAAATGGTGATTGCTGGTCCTGGTTCAGGAAAAACACGTGTACTAACTTATCGGATTGCATACTTGATCCAACAAGGAATTCCACCTCACAGGATTCTTGCGTTAACCTTTACTAATAAGGCCGCAAGAGAAATGAAAGACAGAATAGAACGTGTAGTAGGAGCAGCAGCTAAACGAGTAATTGCTGGTACTTTTCACTCTGTTTTTGCACGATTTTTAAGATATGATGCACACCTTATTGGTTACCCAAATGATTTTACAATCTACGATACTGACGATACGAAAAGTGTTGTAAGAGGAATTATAAAAAAGCTTGGGCTGGAGCCCAAAGTATATCAAGTAGGAGCGATTCGTTCTAGAATTTCTATGGCAAAAAGTAATCTTATTACGCCTAAGTTATATGCTTCGAATCATGAACTTACGAATCAAGATAGGATGAATAGACGTCCTATGTTGCAGAATATTTATGGGCAATATACGCAGGAGTTAATGCGTGCTGGTGCAATGGATTTTGACGATTTACTTCTACAAATGTTCCGATTGCTCTATGAAAATTACGATAATGTTCGTGAGAAATATCAAGAGAAGTTTGATTATGTACTTGTAGATGAGTTTCAAGATACCAATTATTTACAGTACCAGATCATCAAGCAATTTATTGATTATGAACATTCGCCTCATAATATAAATATTGTTGGTGACGATGCACAAAGTATCTATTCTTTCAGGGGAGCAACTATAGAAAACATATTGAAGTTTGAGCAAGAATACCCACAGGTGGAAACCTTTAAGCTCGAGCAGAATTATAGGTCAACAAACTATATCGTTCAAGCGGCGAATGATGTGATTTCATATAATCGTAATCAGATTCAAAAGAAGATATGGACAAGTCACGATAAAGGAGATAAAATAAAGATAGAAAAGTGTATTTCGGATACTGAAGAAGGAAGAAAAGTAGCATCTCTTATAATAGAGCAGAAAAATAGACATCACTTAAAAAACAGTGAAATTGCAATCCTTTACAGAACCAATGCGCAGTCTAGAACACTAGAAGAACACTTAAGAAGAAATAATATTCCATATAAGATCTATGGAGGTTTGTCTTTTTATCAGAGAAAAGAAGTAAAAGATCTAGTCGCGTATTTGAGGTTGACAGTTAATTATAAGGATAACGAGGCGATGAAACGTATCATTAATTATCCGAAGAGAGGACTGGGTGCATCAACGATTCAAAAGATAGTTGACATTGCTGATGCTCAAGAAATCAGCATGTGGGAAGCCGTGACAAAGGTTAAGCTTTCTAAGCGAGCTGAGAACTCACTAGCTGGGTTCGGGATGATGATTCAAGATTTCATAAAACGTTCAGCTACACAAGATGCATATACTTTAGCATCATATATAGCAAAGAAGAGTGGAATTTTAGATATTCTCCAACAAGACAATACACCTGAAGGAGTTAGCAGAGTAGAGAACTTGACTTCTTTGCTTAATGGTATACAAGAATTTATTGACCTTGATGAAGTTGTCGAAGGCCAAGATCTTGATGCAATTAGTAATAAATCATTAGCGGCATATTTGCAGAATATCACCTTGTTAACTGATCAAGATCAGAATGATGTAGACGATGTTGATCACGTTACATTAATGAGTGTTCATGCTGCAAAAGGACTGGAGTATACATCTGTTTTTGTTGTAGGAATGGAAGAGAATTTATTCCCTAGTTACCTCTCAGTTAGTGATCCAAGACAACTAGATGAAGAAAGGCGATTATTTTATGTTGCCATAACAAGAGCTGAAAAGTATCTAACATTAACATACGCTAATAGCCGTTACCATTATGGTCAAGTCCGTTACAATGATGTCAGCCGTTTTCTAGAAGAAATAGGTGGCGATAATGTTGATTCTATAATAACTGCAGGAAATACAACAGCAGGATTTGGTAAAGCAAGATCAAGTATTTCAGGTAATTTCAAATCACTGAAACAAGTGAAACAACCTGAAAACAAAATTGACCCAGCTACCTTCAAACCAAGCCCCAATAGCCAAATAGAACCAGGTCAGAAAGTGCTTCACTTAAAATTTGGTGAAGGAGAAGTTATGGCGGTTGATGGAGCTAAAGATAATAAGATTGCTACGATAAAATTTAACCAAGTAGATAATCCTGAACGAAGAATCATGCTTCGTTTTGCTAAGTTACAGATACTGGACTAGTTGAAAGATTAAGACTAGGTTTATATTAAACTTGAACTAAGATTTTCACTAAACACACATAATCACAACTTAGTAATCTTGTCTAGGTCTACATGTTCCTCAATAAGCTCAATTGCTCGCTTTATTTTCCATGGAGTGGATCGATTAATCTTAACTTCAATTCTTGAAATCTTTAAAACCGCTTCATACGTGTCGAAGGCTGTTTGAATAATAGGTATATTGTGTTTATCTATATAGCTTTTAGCTACATTGTTAAGCTTGCCTTTTCCAGTCACAACAATCCCTGAAAGTGGAGAATTTGTCAATCCTAAAGTTTCCGACATTCCCGATATTTTCCTGATCGCATTATGTAAACTTCTATTACTTGTAACTAAGCATAAATCTTGACTCTTTTTAAGCTCTTTATACTCTACTAGCGATCCCGCAATTACCGCTTCTACCTTATTATTAATGAAATCCTGCCCACTTACAATCTTCCCTTTTAATGCTTTCGCAACTGTTTTTATCAATGGATGAGCGAGAGATTGATCATATGGAATTAATCCCAGAAGTGGAAGCTTATGATTGATTAACCATTTGTTTACATAGTGCCCTATTTTTTCAATTTTTTCAGGCCTTATCTTATTAATAATTACCCCAATTATAGGAACGTTTTGCTCCCGAAATAAAGATAAAGATAGATTAAGCTTGTCAATCGTATTCCCTATTCCACCTTCCACAACCATTACAACTCCAGCATTAAGTAGTTTAGCTACAGCTGCATTCGAAACATCTGCAACAGAACCTACTCCTGGATGACCAGTTCCTTCGAAGATTACGATATCATGTAATTCCGATAATTTATTCGCAGCATCCATAATTTTCTGATGCGTATTAAATTTATGTGGATTATCAAGATACATCTGAGTTGCACCTCTTCCTAATATGATAGGAGAATGCAAGTCAGGATTAAGTTCGAAGTCGATCAAATCAGAAAACAATAAGGTGTCTTTATCGACTCTCAAGTTATTAATGTCCAGAAATTGTTGACCTACTGGTTTACAATAGCCTACATTCTTGCCTTGATTTAGTAATCCCGCAACTAACCCAAGTGTTGTCGTCGTTTTTCCTACATGTTGACTTGTTGCAGCGACATAAATGAATTTTCTCATAGGCCTTCAGTAAATTTGATCAGGCAACGAATTTATAAGAATATTTTGAATAGTTCGAGATTAAGAGATGAACTTTTGTAAATAATAAGCTGAATTAGACTTTCGTGTCTGGGAAGATATTATAAAAAATGCGAATCTTGTATATTGTTATTTCCTGTTAATAGGCTGTTAACCAAGAACCACTAGAGAAACAAAAGTTTTAAATTTAGTCTAATTTTGATTATTATGTCAAAGTGCAAAATCCATATGTTTGAATTATAAAACACGGGTTTTTAAATTGATCTTTAAACTTCATGTCGAATAAATCTATAAAGCAATTATTAATTCTAGGAGCTCTTGCAGTGGCAGGAGTTATCTTTATTCAGGCCTACTGGGTGGTTAATACTTGGTACTTGAAAGATGAAGGATTTGATTATTCGGTAAGAATTGCATTGCGTAAAACGGCTGAGTCAATTGCTAGTTTCAATAAGTCGAATCTTCCAAAGCAAAATTTAATCCAACGTCGTTCTTCGAATACGTATGCGGTGAATATTGATGATGAAATTGATGCACAAGTTTTAGAAGATTATTTGATTCAGAATTTTGAAAAATATAGCTTGGATGCTGACTTTGAATATGGCATCTATGACTGTGGAAGTGAGGAGATGTTGTATGGAAACTATTGTGATATAGGTTCTAGAAATGAGGATAATAGCATCTCTGCTCAATTGCCGAAATTCAAAGAACTTGAATATTATTTTGTAGTTCGTTTTCCCTCTCGAGTAGGATATCTCTTAAGCAATATGAAGCAGGCAGTATGGTTCTCCTGCATTGCGCTTTTAGCGATTGCTTTTTTTGTATTTACCATCACCTTGATTTTACGCCAACGCCGATATTCCGAGATGCAACGGGATTTTATAAATAACATGACCCATGAATTTAAAACGCCAATTTCTTCGGTAAAGCTTGCAGCGAATGGTTTGGGTTCGAACCCAAAAATATCTAGTGATGAACGCCTTTCTAAGTATGTAGAAATTATCGAAGAACAATCTACTAGACTTAACAAACAGGTTGAAAAATTGCTAAATATTGCTGCATTAGAAAAGAGGAATTTGGATTTTCAAGAGGATGATTTGGATTTAAATATGATGTTTGGAGATATAACAAGAGATATTGAAATGCGTATCAAACAAGATAATACGATCGATAGCGGTTGTATCGAGTATATTCAAAAAGACAAGAATGTTCATTTAGTTGCAGACCGCACTCACGTTACTAATGTAGTCTATAGTATAATTGATAATGCGATTAAGTATAGTGGAAAGGATGTCCAAATAAAATTAGTTCTCCATGCCAAAGGATTCGAAGTTCATGATAATGGAATAGGCATTAAAGAGGAACACTTAAAACATATTTTTAAGAAATTTTATAGAATTCCTACAGGAAATATACATAATGTAAAAGGTTTTGGAATTGGTTTACACTACGTAAAAACAATCGCTTCTAAGTTTAATTGGAAGATAAAAGTAGAAAGCGAAGAAAATAAAGGAACGATATTCAAGGTAAATTTTAACAAATGAAAGCACACATATTTTATGTAGAAGATGATGCTACTTTAGCATTCCTTACGAAGGATAATCTTGAACAAAGATCTTTCAAAGTATCTCATAAAGAAGATGGAGAATCTGCTTGGGAGCTTTTTAAAATGGGAGACTTTGATATCTGTGTTATTGATGTAATGCTGCCAAAAATGGATGGATTTACACTTGCTAAAAACATCAGATCTATAAATGACAGCATTCCTATAATCTTCTTGACAGCTAAGACTATGAAAGAAGATAAAATAGAAGGATTGAAGTTAGGCGCGGATGATTACATAACAAAGCCTTTCTCTATTGAAGAATTAGTCCTAAAAATAGAGATCTTCCTTCGTAGAAAAAATGTTGTTGCACCTTCCGATAACGATATCTTCAAAATCACGGAATCATCTAAACTAGATGCTAAAAACTTAATCTTACATCGAAGTAACGGAGAAAAACACCTTACCCAAAAAGAAGCAGACTTACTAAAAATGTTTGCTGAAAATAAAGGAACAACCTTAAAAAGATCATCTATTCTCGAAAAAGTGTGGGGAGAAGACGATTACTTTTTGGGGAGATCTCTAGATGTTTTTATTTCTAGATTACGAAAGTATCTTTCTGAAGATAAAGCAATTGCACTAGAAAATATTCATGGAGTTGGCTTTCGATTAGTCGACAAATAATTATTGTGAAGGCTTAATATTTTCGTAAATAAATGTCTTTTATTAGCATTCAGGTTAAAGTATTGTTAATTAAACAAGCTAAGAAACTATAATTTTCGTTGGAATAATGTATTTTCACTCTGTCGAATTATGAAGCTACTAGAATTCGAATTCACAAATAAGACATTATGGACGTTTCAATAAAACTTAAAAATCTTGAACAGGACTACATACAGGCCTGTATCAATGGCGAGCGATGGGCTCAACGAAAAATCTATGTTGATCATTATGCTAGAATGCTACCCGTGTGTTTAAGATATGCAACGGATGAAACAGAAGCTCAGGATATATTGCATGAAGGTTTTATTAAAGTATTCAGACATATATCTAAATATACACCAGGAACATCTTTAACCGCATGGATTCATAGAATCATGGTTAACACGTCAATCGATTATTACAGAAAAGTATCTAAAAGAAGAACATCAAGCCTTGACTTAGTTTATGATATGACATCTTCAGAGCCTGATGTTATCAGTGAATTATCAGCTGAGGAAATCTTAAAAGCATTACAAAAACTCACACCATCTTACCGAACTGTATTTAATTTATATGTAGTTGAGGGATACTCTCATAAAGAAATTGCAAAAGAATTAGGTATTACAGAAAGCACATCGCGAAGTAATCTCGTTAAAGCTAGAGGAAAGCTACGTGAAGCAATTAAGACTATGTATGATGGGTATGGATCATAAAGATTTTGACGAAATATTAAAAGATAAATTGAAGGGCTTGGAAAGCTCGTCTTCTATTACTCCTGACTGGGAGAGAATGGAACGAGACCTTGATTCACAGAAAGATAAAATCTTTGACGAACAAGTGAAAAGAAAGCTTGATCAATTAACTGTAAGTAACTTTGCGCCTGCTGATTGGTCCACTCTTTATGAATTAATTACAGCGAGAATAAAAAGAAAAAGAACTGTACTTACAAGTAAGTCTTTAGAGTTATCAATCCTGCTTTTATTGTTGTTTAGCTTTAGTCAACTTGGTTGGTTCAACGAATATAAAAAAGATATTCACTACGCAGATTCTTTTGGAACGCCTCTTTTGAATACAAAAGCTGATCAATTACAATCACCATTTAATGAAAAAGATATTTCAACTTCTTTAGTAGTTGAAGATGAAAATTCAGAAACGACTAAACAAGTTATTAATAACACCATCTCTGAAAATACTATAATTGAAAATACCCCATTATATTCAGCGGCAGTAGTTGAAAAACAATCGTCTACACAAGCTTCGAATTTTAATAAAACATTGAATAGTGGAGGTTTAATTACTGAAGACGTTTTTCAAGATGAATCATTAAGAAAAATATTTAGTTCGAATTCTTTGACTGAAGAAAACCAAGGTCTTTTAATCCAAGACGTAGAAACTAGTTTTCTAGATAACAGTATTGCTTTTATCAATCCTAACACGAATAATCTTGAAAGAAATCTACAATTACCTTTAATACCTATTGATGATGAATCATCCTCAAAATCTAAGTTTTTTGTTGAAGCAGGAGCTGATATAGCATATGCAAGCATTGAATCAGCGCTTAGAAATTCATCAATAAGAAATATTAACAATCTAGAAAATGCAACTAATAAATTATTTCCAACTTTCAGTATAAGTGGGGGAATGAATTTTGATAAAGGAACAGTAAACACTGGGTTGGAATATCAAACAATTTCATACGCACCTGCAGTTTCTCATGTGTCTGGAGAACTTTCTTCTATTCTTAAAGAAACAGAAATAGAATCAATAAGTTATAACGTAGCTAGCGTGCCACTATCAGTTTCATGGGACTTTCTGAAGTTTAAATCATGGAACTTTAGGGTTAATACTGGATTTATTACTAATATCATTACGAATGTCAATATAAAAGCGAATCAAACACTTACCAGTGGAACAAGAATCACTTATGTAGATGAAGGAAGTATTGATTATTCTAATTTTCCATTAGCATTTAATAGCGGAATACTTGATGATACAGTTGTTGAAAGCCCTGAAACTTCTAGTTCTCCGTTTTATTTCCAAAGTAGAACAGGTTTACAAATAGAAAAAAGAATCAACAGAAATACTTCTATTATTTCAAATCTCAATTACAATTATCAATTACCAATATCTGAATCTCCTATTCAAGATAAAATTAATAGTTATTCTGTAGGTCTTTCCATAAGAAAATACTTAGGCTAAGAATTCTTTCATGAACAAGTGTTCTTTTTAAGGCGCTTATCTTTACTGAATGTTAAATTTCCCGACTTTTCTATTTTATTACTACTTCTAAGAATTATTTGCCTTTCTTATTTGTTGTATATTTGTGTTATTATATTTCTTTTATAAGAATACTGTTATTTAGCATGTTATCCACCGTCGAGAATTAATCCCCCACAGAATTTTTACATAGAATACTTAATTTAACAATATGAGATTTGTTTTATTTTTCTTGCTTTTGAGTTCATTTGGTGTTTCACTATCTGCACAATGTATAGAAGATTCACTGAATATGGAATTGAAATTTCGTTACGACGATCCTACTCAACCAGGTATTTACAACGATGTATGGGGATATGTTGATCAAGACAACAGAGAATATGCTATAATAGGTGCTTCAGACTCTATCTTAATATTTGATATAACGGATACAGACAATGTAGTGAAAGTGGGAGCAGAACATGGAGACGGAACGTGTACATGGAGAGATATGAAAACATGGAGAAATACTTTATATGCAGGTTCCGAATGTGGGGATGGATTATTGATTTTTGATTTATCCAATTTACCGACATCATTTTCTAGAATAAATAAAATAGATACAGAATTTACAACAAGTCATAATATATATATTGATTCAACTAATTCAGCGAGATTATACGCTGTTGGAACTAATGGTGGAACAAATGAAGGAATGGTCATTTACGATCTTGAAGCTAATGAAACAGCTCCACCACTTCTTAAAAGACTTAGACTTGATACATTGCCAGGTGAAGTTTCTGCTGGTCCTAGCTACTATATTCATGATATCTTTGTAAAAAATGATACAGCTTATTGCTCTCATGGAAATTCAGGATATGCAATATGGGATGTCTCTGATGTTGAAAATATTAATAGAGTTTCTGACTTTTTAGAACTTCCTACTCCTGATCAAGCTTCATACACACATAGTTCTTGGAATACCGATGATAATCAATATTCATATGTTGCAACAGAAATAGGTGTAAGACAAATGTATATTATTGAGCAAAGTGATAAAGAAAATATTTCTTTAGACACTATTTGGAAAGAACCTTTACTTGAGCCTTGTACTGGTGTAACCAATAATGTGCCTCATAATCCTTATGTACACAATGGATTATTATATATTTCATATTACCAAGATGGAGTTAACGTTTTAGATATTACTGATAGAAGAAAACCTTTTAGAATCGCATTTTACGATACGAGCCCGAACAATACAGTTTATAACGGAACAACTGCTAACTGGGGTGTATATCCGTTTTTCCCTTCAGGCACAATAATTGGTTCTGACACAAATAATGGACTTTATGTATTAAAATATACTCCTCCTTCTTTGCCTTTAGACCTACTAGACTTTACTGCTCAGTTCGAGAGAGTTGCTAATACGGTAAAATTAAAATGGGAAATAGCTAACGCATTGAATGTACGTGAATTTGAAATCCAAAAACAAATCAACGGAAGATTTGAGAAAATTGCAAGCGTGCCATTTACTGATAAAGATTTCTTTTATGAATTTGAGGATGCGGATCTTTATGAAGGACATAACATATATCGCTTGAAAATAATCGACCTTGATGATACGTATGATTTCTCTGATATCGAGCAAATTTACTTTGAAACTGAAAGAAAAGTCAGCCTTTATCCTTCAATAGGAACAGGGAATATAACAGTAGACATTCCAGAATCGAATACTGTATATTCTATTTTTGATATGTCTGGTAAGCAAGTTTTAATTGGTCAACTACAAGCTGGTAAGCAAGAATTGAATTTGGATTTACAAGCGGGACAGTACATTTTTAAAGTTGATTCAAAGACAGGTTCATCTTTCTCTAGATTTACTATTTTATAGAACTTTTGATCATTTAGCCTTGTACACTAATTATTGAGCGTTATATAAGAGACATCTCAAGAATTATGTAGATCACTTAATCGTTTCTGCTTATCAAGTATGTATCAATAAAATGGTATAATAGCTCTTTGTAAGCTAATGATTTCAATCTAAATTTACGTTTTCAACTGATTTATATTATAATTCATATAAAATGTAATCGAATAGTAAAACAAAATAACCACCTTCGCAGTTAATTTCACACGAATAAGCAATATGTCGAGAATAGGGTTTTTAATAATTTTACTTGTGATTTATTTTTTGATTGACTCCTATAATTATTATGGGTTAAAGGGGCTTTTCAATTCTAAAATTTACCCTGCTATTTACTTCGGAATAACACTGTTCTTTATATTCGGCATAGTTCGAACTACATTTTTTTTCCAAGACTTTACGGTAGGTGTTAGGCCTTTATGGATCAATCTTTTATTGGGGATCACATTCACTATTTTCGTTATAAAGTTGTTTTTAGCTTGCCTGTTTTTGATATATGATAGTGGGCGAGTAGTGACAGGATTAGCTAAGCTTATTGGCTCTATCTCCAATTCGTATTCGCCGGATCAATTTATTCCTTCTCGTAGGAAAATAGTAACTGGAGCAATAGCTGGAATTGCGGCGGTTCCTTTCTTGGGGTTTTTATATGGAATCACACGGGGAAAATATAATTATAAAGTCAATAAACTTACGTTGAACTTCCCTGATTTGCCTAAAGCTTTCGAAGGATTTCGTTTGGTCCAAATTTCAGATATTCATGCTGGTAGTTACGATAGTGTGGGACAAGTCCAAAAAGGGATTGATATGATTAATGAATTAAATCCTGACATGGTCGTATTTACTGGAGATTTGGTTAATTCTGATAAAGACGAAATTGATCCGTACAAAGAGACTTTTAATAAAATAAATTCTAAATACGGAAATTATAGCATCACGGGAAACCATGATTATTACGGAAACAGATCCAAAGAAGGTGATGGAAGAGAAGAGTATTGGAGTGATTTTCAAAAGAAGCACGCAGACATGGGCTTTACACTTTTACTCAATGAAAATAGAGAAATAAAAATTGGTCAAGACAGCATTAAACTGTTGGGTGTAGAGAACTGGGGGAAAGGCCCATTTCCTAGAAAAGGCGATCTTAACTTGGCTTTAAAAGATGTAGAGCCCGATGATTTTTGTGTTTTATTATCGCACGATCCTACGCACTGGGACGAAAAAACGTTGAAGAACGATAAGAAAGTTCACCTTACTTTAGCAGGGCATACACATGGCATGCAGTTTGGGGTGAGCGCACTTGGTGTGAAGTGGTCACCAATAAAATATAGGTATAAGAAATGGGCTGGGTTGTACAACGAGCAAGACCAATATCTATACATTAATAAAGGTTTTGGCTTCTTGGGTTTTCCTGGCAGAGTAGGGATGTGGCCTGAAATTACCGAAATCACCCTTCGCAAAGCATAAGCATTTTGCTAGTTGTGAATTTAAATTCTTTTCAAGTTCGTTTCTTTCGAGGCTAAATTATTACTCTTTATTTTTGGGCTTTAAGCCCAAAGAAATACATCAACCAGTTATACAGATTGATTCATATAATGGATTATAATTTACAACTACTTGATTAACAGCAAAATTCTTAATACTTTTAATTTCCAATATTCTAAATTATGAAAATAAGATATTTAATTTTTGCTCTATTATTTTGCTTTACAATTCCCAGTCACGCACAAATATTCGATAAGTTAACAAAGTCTATTGATACGGCATTAGATGGTGCTATAGATGATGTTACTGCAAAGTTAAGCGAACAGATGGTAGAGAGAATTATCGAGAAAATCTTTTCAGGAGAAGCTGTATCTCAAGATTCATTTCCCGGAAGTTCAGGAAGCGCAAGTAGTTCTTCAGATTCCACAGGAACTAATTCTAGTTTTGATTTAGGATCAATATTTGGTGGAGGAGTTGATAAAACTAAAGTTTTTAATTTTTCTCATAGAATGAAAATGGAAATTCAATCGAATGGAGAAGAAGCTCAAGTATTCGATTATTATTTCAATGAAACAGAGTCATACATAGGAATGGAAATTCAGTCCATGTTTGTAATACTAGAACTAGAAACAGAGAAAACGTATGCCATAACGAATGGAAGTGTTATATCTATGAACCTAAAAAGCATTGTTGATAAGATGACACCTCAAGGCACGGATGCTGAAACTGGGTATACGAAGATCACTAAGACCGGACGTAAAGAGGAAATAGTAGGTTTTATGTGTGAAGAATATGACGCTGAAACAGAAGATGGGTTTGCGAATATATGGGTTACTGAAAATTTCTTTAATCAGAATATAGAAGATACAGCATTCATTCAAAATGTTAGAGACAATGCAAATACTACCAACGTCAAAGGCGCGTTTATGAGGTATAAATTTTATGAGAAAGGAAAGGAAGATGAAGTGACTACAATGAATGTCATAGAGTTCGTCCCTCAGGCTAAAACAATCGATTTTAAAGATTATTAATTTGGGTTAAACCCAAAAAGTCCAGCAATTTTAGTTCAACTTCTCAATCTCTTTCAAGACTTCCTCTGCTTCAGCAGTTTTGGCATCACTTGCGGTTCTATCTGTTTTAGATAAATCAAATGCTTCTTGAAGTAAATCTTTATACTTCTTCTCTAGTGCTTTCCTTGGGTCTTTCTTAAATAATCCGAACATAATACTTTTTTATATTTAACATGATTTCTGTGATCTTGTTCACCAAGCAAGAGTAATAGCATTTCAATTTTAAAATGAATGAATGATTTAGACTTTAAGGCTGATGAAGTGCAATGTGCTGATCATCATCTAAGAAAACGCCGACAGGCGGTGGGCTGCCAAATTATGTCAATAAGTGAATTATATACGACGAATTGAAGGAGATATGGAAAGTGAAAATAGATTAAGATTTGTAATTCACTACTTTACTATAATTAAGAAAGCCCAAATTTGCAAGCAAATTTAGGCTCTTTCGACTAAGGTCTCAAAATAAGAAAACTACATCTTTAGGCTTGAATACCTCTATATTTTTCTATAGTTATTGCACATACCGTGCCAAACTATTTTTTCTCAATGGTTAATCTAAGTATGGTGCAAATATAAACATATTTATTAATTTGTAATGAATAAAATGCTTTATACTTCATTAAAACGCATAAATATTGAATATCGTTCTGTAATATATAGATTTTTTTATAATATTTTCTTTTTTTTTATGTAAAATATTATAAATCAATCTTTTATATGTGCATTAAATTGTGTATTTTCTATATAGAAAGTATCGATATATGATACGTTTCCTGCAGTATTTGTGGCTTCGTCAACAAGAATTCCGTTCCATTTTTTACCACAGTCATTTTTGATTGTGGCGTTATTCAAGACTAATTGACCACCTGCTCTTACATGAATTGTGGATTTTTCAGGCATATTTATAGTACAGTTACTCATCAAGAATCCATTCTTTTCTATAACTAGATTTCCATATACATCTACTGGTCTATTCCATATTTGAGTATCACGAACTACAATGGTTTTATCTTTTCTTAATGTGCACCATTCTTTTATTACCAAATTTCTTTTTGAAGACCGTTCATTCATCATTAAATTATAAGTCCTAGCTATTTGACAAGGAGTGTAAGCCATTTGGACAGAGTTATAGTCCATAACGTTATTTGATACAACACCATCACATGGTTTAGGTCCTTTGTTCCAGCAATTTGGGTGTGGTGGAGTGTCTTCACATCCATCACTTCTTCCCCACGAATGATTTAAGGTTAATACATGTCCTATCTCATGATTTAATAATCCTGCATGCGTCCATGAATTTACTTTAGCACTTCCATTTACTCCTAGTTTTACACTATGTCCCAAAGCTATTCCAGCTGGAGTAGCTTTATAATTCTTACTAAGAAGACTGTCAGGATGATGAACCATGTAAAATATATTTAACACACTATCCTGATCTTTTGCTAATTGATTTATCAGCTTACGGTCGTAATTATTAGAGTTGTCTCCGTAGTTTACAAAAAATGGATCATCCAAGTAATGAAAATATATGGCCTTTCCTTCAGGCATATCTTTGTCTTCAAACAAATGATATCTAAATGGAACAGGTAACACAGGTGTGTCATTTCCTTCAGGCAGATTCATTTTTTTATTATCCCTCAACTTTCCATTCGCATAGTAAATCAATTCTTTAGCGAACTTCACTCCTTTGTCGGGATTGAAATTGTGAATACTATCCTTAGAGTTTATAAAATGAAAATTGACACGTATTTTTTTTCTTTCGTGTAAATACGGCTTTTCAGCATCGTAGTAATAATTCTCTATTTGACGACATCGTTGCTTGAGATATTTCGCTGCATACTTAGTCGAATCTTTAAAAATAGAAAAATCGTTAAATGAAGTTTTTTGGGCGAAAGCCCTTATTGTCTGTGTAGCCTTATCCTGCTTCGACGAAAAACAGGAGAAAAGACTTACAGTTACTATAGTAAGTATAAAAAAGGATATTACATATTCATTCCTCCGCATACACTTAATACTTGCCCTGTAATATATGTTGACATATCCGAACCTAGAAAAATAGCTGCATTCGAAACATCAACGCCTTTTCCTAAATTCTTTAAAGGAATATTAGACATAAAACTCTCTTTTGTTTTCTCGTCCAACACATGCGTCATGTCTGTTTCGATAAAACCTGGAGCAATCACATTCGAACGGATTCCTCTAGAACCTATCTCTTTTGCTAATGACTTGCTGAAGCCTATAACACCTGCTTTTGAAGCTGCATAATTTGCTTGACCCGCATTACCGAATACTCCAACAACTGAACTAATATGTATAATTGATCCACTTCTTGCACGTAACATCGGTCTCATGGCATGCTTACTTAAATTAAAGACAGATTTCAGATTCACATTGATAACTTTATCCCACTCTTCTTCCCCCATTCTCAATAATAAATTATCACTCGTAATCCCTGCATTATTTATGAGGATGTCAATTTTCCCAAAATCTTCCATCACCTGCTTTACAAATTCCTCCGCTGCAGTATAAGAAGATGCGTCCGACTGATATGCAATAACTTTTGTTTCTTCAGTATTTAATGAAGCAGCAATCGCATTAGCTTCTTCGGCTGATGATCTATATGTAAATGCTACATGTGCTCCTTGAGCAACAAAGTCCTCTACCATCGATTTACCTATACCTCTTGATCCTCCCGTTATTATAGCTACCTTATCCTTTAATAGTTGCATGAATTCTTTTTTTGATAGTAAAGATGGAATTTTTTTTCAAGCTGACAAGAATTTTAAGGGTTTTTGACTAATTGCCCTTTGTGTCCGCTTCTCGAATATTTGTTTAACATGATTAATCTACTTTTGGAATTAAAACGAAGCTGAATGAGAATTATTCTAATCCTATGCTTAGCATGCACAAGCCTTTCTTCCCAAATCATAACTGGCACATATGACTTTCAAACGGATCCTGAAAAAAAATATGCACTCTACATTCCGTTTGAATATGATGCAGAAATTCCTAGCAAAGTCATAGTGGGTCTTCATCCTTGGAATACTACTAACTGGGATGCAGAGTCATGGGCTGAAGAGTTAAGCGAACTTGCAGAGTTAAATAACACAATAGTTATCTGCCCTGACGGTGGCGCAGATGGACAAATTGATGACGATATTGATACTTCATTTACCACTTTTTTAATCGAACAAGTGGCTTTGGACTATAATATTAATCGAGACAGTATGTATCTCGTTGGATTTTCATGGGGAGCAAGGACTGTTTATTCGTATGGACTTTCTAATAAATCGAAATTTGCAGGCTTTATGCCAATTGGCGCTGCTGTGGAATTATCTGTCGTATCAGATTTAATTGTAGAAGTTGAAAATCTACCTTTTTATATCATACACGGAAACCTTGATAATCCAGGTGTTCGATTTTATCCATTGAGAGATGCGCTACAAGAAGCGGGAGCTTGTGTGGAGACGAATTTACTTTCGCTGGTAGGACATACAATATTTTTTCCCGACCAACTAAATGTACTGAATAATGGATTCCAGTGGTTATTGAATAACTCTTGTTTGGAAACCAGTAATGTGATGGAAGAAGACATTCCACAACTAATATCGCAGACTTTATATTACTCAGGAGATTATATTCAATTCGAAAAGAAAGAGCGTTTTCATATTTATTCTATCGATGGATCCCAAGTATTAAGTGCCTCAGCACAAGAAATTAATTTGAACCTTAATGCTGGAAATTACATTTTAACTATCGAGAATAATAGATCATATCGCATCGTAATTCTCTAAATTTGTGTCAACAATGTACAAATCAATGATAAAAAGAAACTTTAACTTTACCTTTAGTTTCTTGAAACTTGATTTATCAAACACATTCTGCATAAATTACGTTTAATTAACAAACAGACGCTAATGAGAATTTTATTAAGTTTAATCATACTAGCTTTTTCGGTTTCGGCTTACGCCCAAATTGAATTCACTGACTGTAGTGATGCTTTTGTTATACAAGATCCTATTGACTGGTGTTCGGAGAATGCTCAGTTCAACAATATAGGAGTAGGTGCTTCAGGATACGGTCCAGCAACCTGCTGGGGTGTAAATACAGATAATGATATATGGCTCGAATTTACCTCATTCGCGCTAGCCGTAAATATTTTAATTGATGTTAATGGTGGTAATAATGATATCGTTGCTAGCCAAATGGCACTTTATTCAGGAAATTGTGGCGGTGTAATAAGTGAATTAAACTGTGTCGCAGGGCCAGGCGCTCTGAATATGTTCGAGACAGGATTAATTATTGGACAAACATATTACATAAGAATAAACGGTTTAGCGAATCAACAAGGGAATTTTAGTATTTGTATAAATAATTATAACCCACCTGTTGAACCTGGACAAGATTGTGTCACAGGTTCGGTATTATGTGATAAATCACCATTTGTTGTACAAGCATTTACAGGCGCAGGTGCTGATCCTGATGAGGGAGCAGGAACTTGTCTTGGGCCTGGAGGTTCTTTAAGTGAAAATCAATCTACTTGGTTCAAGTGGACAGCTGCTAATGATGGTTCATTGACATTCACAATAACACCTCTTTTAGTAAGTGATGATTTAGATTTTGCAGTTTTTGAAATTCCAAATACTGAAACTTGTGAACTAGAATTGTTGCGTTGTATGGCAACATCATGCGCTGGTCCTACTGGACTTAACCTCACAAGTACTGACTTAGAAGAGGATTGGAATTGTGAAGCTGGAGAAGATGGGTTTGTCCGTTTTATTGATATGGTTGAAGGAAATTCATACGCCTTATTAATAAATAACTTTACAAGTAGTGGTGTAGGATTCGGAATTGAATGGGGAGGAACAGGTGAATTTTTGGGCCCTGATCCTGATTTCATAATTATTCCTGAAAGTGGATTAGCTTGTGATCAAGAATTCGAAATTGTTAATACAAGCACTTCTCCTCCACAAATTAATATTATTAGCTATGACTGGAATTTTGGAGAAAGAGCTATTCCTGGCACTTCGAATCTTGAAAATCCTCCACTCATAACTTACGAAAAATTCGGCGAAAAGTTTTTAACACTTACGGTTGAAACGGACAAAGGGTGTATAGTTACAGAAGTTCTTCCATTATTTGCAGAACCTTGTTGCGAAGATCTTCAAGATATAGAAATTGATTTAACAGAATTAATTGACGCTTCTTGCCCTGGATTTAATGACGGCGCATTCACAGTAGAAGGTGCTGGTGGATCACCCGAATATGAGTTTGATATTAATAGCACAGGGGATTTTTCTGAAACAGTTTCTTTTGATGAACTAGTAGCAGGACAATATCAAGTGAATATCCAAGATATCAAAGGGTGCATGGATTCTATAATTGTTACTATTAATGAACCTGATCCAGTAATTGCTGAAGCTGGTCCCGACAAAGAAACAATTCTAGGATTCGGTACAGAACTTGAAGGAAGTTTTGATCCACCTGGGTCGAATGTCACACTTTCATGGTCTTCTGTTCCTGTTGATTCTACGATGTCGTGTTTTGATTGTCCCGATCCTGAAATTATTCCACCTGGAACAACTACCTATACTTTAAAAGTTACAACTGCTGATGGATGTATGACTTTCGACGATGTTACTGTTCGAGTCAAGTTAGAACGTCCAGTTTATGAACCGAATATATTCACGCCGGATGAAGATGGCGCAAATGATATCTTTACGGTTTTCACTAATAGAGCCGGAAAAAATCTTGACTTATTAAGAATCTACGATCGATGGGGAAATAGAGTATATGAAGGTATAAACCTTGAATTGAATAATCCTACCGAAGGTTGGGATGGGATGTTCAATGGTCAACAAGCGATGCAAGGCGTTTACGCTTGGTATGCTGAAATAACTTTTATTGATAATGTTACAGTTGATTTCAAAGGATCAGTAACTTTACATCGATGATTCGATTTTTATTCCTTTTTGCATTAATAGCATGTTGTTTTTCTTGTGTAACGAAAGAGAAAGACATTGCCGAATTGTTTCCTGAAGAAGAAATAAACGCTGAATACGCATACGACGGTTACTTACTTTACAGTGATTCTGCAAAAGTAAGAGTGCGCTTGAATTATCCCATTCTGAGAAAGTACAAAGAAGAAAATGATAATATGACTGAATTTCCAGAAGGAATGGAAGTTGAATTCTTCGACAATAATCAACAACCTTCAAGTTGGCTTATCTCGAAATATGCTCTTCGTAATGATAGAAAAGCAAACATGGTAGCTAGAGATAGCGTTGTTTTATATAATTCCGACGGTGATAAACTCGAAACTAGTGAATTGTGGTGGGATGAAAACGGTGAAGAAATCTATACTGAAAAATTTGTTCGAATAACACAACCCGGAAAACAAGATACAAGTTATGGTTATGGCTTTCGTGCCCAACAAGATTTTACTGAATTTGAAATAGGAAAATTCAGCGGTCTTGGAACATTACCTATTGATAATAAAAACTAAAGTCTTATCTTTCCCTCACAATTAGTGAAATGGAAAATATAGTTTTTGAAATCAACGAGAGCTTGGCAATTATCAAGCTTAATCGTCCTGATAAATTTAATAGTTTTATAAGGCAGATGGCACTTGATTTTCAGTCTTGTTTAGATGAATGTCAAAAACCAGAGATACGTGCAGTGTTAATTATAGGCACTGGAAAAGCGTTCTCTGCAGGTCAGGATTTAAAAGAAGCCATGTCTGCTCCCAAAGATGGATTAGTACGTATCGTAGAAGAACATTACAATCCTATAATTCGTAAAATAAGATCTCTCGAGAAACCTGTGATTGCTGCTGTAAATGGCGTTGCTGCAGGAGCAGGAGCGAATATAGCATTAGCTTGTGACATTATATTGGCGCATGAAAAAGCTACTTTTATTCAAGCTTTTAGTAAAATTGGTTTGATCCCAGATAGTGGTGGAACTTATACCTTGCCTCGACATCTTGGTTATCACAAAGCATTGGCTTTAATGATGACGGGAGATAAATTAAGCTGTCAAGAAGCAAAAGACTTAGGTTTAGTATATAAGATTTTTACTGATGAAGATTTCCAGCAAGAGTCTCAGGCTTTCGCCCAAAAATTATCCTCTATGCCGACTTATGCTTTAGGGAAAACAAAAATGATGCTTCAACAATCCATGCATAATACAATGGATGAGCAACTTGATATGGAACGGGACGAACAATTAAAAGCAAGCCTTACGAATGATTACAAAGAAGGTGTTGAAGCGTTTGTTGAAAAAAGAAAACCAAATTTTAAAGGAAGATAAAATGATGAAAATAGGAGTAGTAGGCGCAGGTTCTATGGGTAGAGGAATTGCCCAACATGCAGCAACTCATGGACACGAAGTGGTTTTGTTCGATATCAATCAAGAAACATTGAATAAGGCATTTGGATTCATCCAAAAAATGATCAATCGTTCCGCTGAAAAAGGAAGAATTGATGATCTCACTGCGAAGGAATCCGTTTCACGAATTTACTGTGTTAACGAAATGTCAGCCTTTGAATCTTGTGAACTTGTGATCGAAGCAGTGATTGAAAAAATGGAGCTAAAGAAAAAGATTTTTACCGATCTAGAAGCTATCGTTCCAAAAGAAACCATGCTTGCTTCGAATACTTCCTCGCTATCTATTAGCGCAATTGCAAGTGCTCTTGAACATCCGCAACGTATGCTAGGAATCCATTTTTTCAACCCAGTTCCTTTAATGAAACTAGTGGAGATTATTCCCGCATTACAAACCAACACTAAGCATGTTTCCAAGTGTAAACAACTTATGGAAAACTGGATGAAAATCCCTGTAATTGCTAAAAACACTCCGGGATTCATCGTAAATAAAATAGCGAGACCTTTTTATAGTGAAGCTTTGAGAATTTACGAGGAAGGAATAGCCGAACCCCAAGATATTGATAAAGCAATTACAGAAATAGGAGGTTTTAAAATGGGACCTTTTACATTGATGGATTTTATCGGTCACGATGTAAATTATGCCGTAACTGAATCGGTATTTGAAGCATTTTATTACGATCCTCGCTACAAACCCTCCCATACCCAAAAATCATTGGTTGAAGCAGGTTGGTTAGGTAGAAAAACAGGCAAAGGCTTTTATACTTACGATGGAAAAGAAAAATTATCTCCACCTAGTAATCTTCCTGACGCTAATTACCAAAAGATATTTGACCGTATTCTTTTCATGTTAATTAATGAATCTGCAGATACATTATTTCGCGGCATAGCATCCAAAGATGACATAGATAAGGCTGCACAATTCGGTGTTAATTATCCTAAAGGTATGTTGAAATGGGCAGACGATATAGGATTAAATCGAATCGTATATTCTATTGATAGTCTCTACGATTACTACCGCGAAGACCGCTACAGATGTTGCCCATTGTTACGTGAAATGGCAAGTAAAGAAACAACATTTTATTAATGAGTAAAGAGATAAAAATCATCCGCAAAATGCTTGATAACGATCCATTTTCTCAATGGTTAGGCATCGAACTTGTTTCTTGTGAAAAAGAGGAAATTGTTATTAAGATGCAGGTTCGAGAAGAGATGAATAATGGATTTGGAATTTCTCACGGCGGTATTGTTTACTCTTTTTGTGATTCAGCTTTTGCTTTTTTAAGCAATAGTTATGGAAAGCACGCTGTCTCCATAGAAAGCTCTATAAGCCACATCTCGAAAATCCAAGCGGGTGATATTCTTTGGGCTCGAGCCCAAAAAGTAAACAAAGGAAATCGCATTGCAAACTTTATCGTTAAAGCAACCAATCAAACGGAAGAACTCGTCGCTCACTTCAAAGGAACAGTCTTCATTACTTCTAATGAATGGGAAGTGTGATAAATATGTTTATCCCAATTTATTTTGGGCTTAAGCCCAAAAAGGGAACAGATTCTTATTTTTTTTAGTTGAAAGATTATATCACAGAGAAAACTGTGTATATTTCGATTATAATTCGGACTTATATTTACCGAATACAGTTTAAAATCAAAACAAATGACTGAACAAACAATAGAAAAACGCGTATTTGATTTTCGGATGGATGCCCAAAGTTGGTTTATGATTGTGGGAATTTTTATCGCATTCTGGATGGTGCTTTTGCCGGCTACTTTCGGAGTTGCGATGGATGAAGTTTCTACGATTCGTATTATCTTGATGTCTCTTGTACTTACGTTATTACTTATTTGCATTTCATGTATTCCTGTAATATTGATATGCTATTTCATTAAAAGAATTCCCGACATCGACTATGCGGTATGGGTTTCAACAATTATTATGATTCTCACAATACTGGGAGTCGCGTTAAACTAAAATTAAACACTAATGGCTACAAGAAGAAGATATTACGGAGGAACCGGAAATCCATATAGTAGAAGAGGAAGAGGTGGTGGAACTGGGCGTTTCAAGATGTTTCTTATAATCGGTCTTTGTATGGCGGGTTATCAAGCATTCAAGTATTTTACAAATGTTCAAGAAAACCCTATTACTGGTGAATCTCAACGAGTTCAATACACAGTTGATCAAGAGGTAGCTCTTGGTCTTCAGAGTAGAGATCCCATGATTAGACAATACGGTGGTTTACATCCCGACCAAAGAGCACAACAATTCGTTGATAATATTGGCTACAGACTAGTAAACAGTATCAATGAAGTTTCAAATAGTGATTATAAATTTGATTTTCACTTACTCGCTGATAGTAAAACTGTAAATGCCTTTGCATTGCCTGGTGGACAAGTCTTTATTACTCAAGCCTTGTTCCAACGTCTAGATAGTGAAGATCAAGTTGCCGGAGTTATAGGGCACGAGATCGGTCACGTGATTTATCGACATGGAGCGGAACGAATGGCTAAGTCAGGCTTCATTCAAGGCTTAATCCAAAGTGTGATGATTGGTTCAGGTGGAGATCAATCTATGGCACAAGTTGCGAATGTAATAGGCAATTACACCAATATGAAATATGGTAGAGATCAAGAACTAGAAAGTGATGATTACGGTGTTTTAATGATGATAGAATCAGGTTACAATCCGGAAGAATTAATAAAAGTAATGGATGTATTAGAAGATGCAAGTGGGGGAAGAAGTACACCAGAATTCCAAAGCAGTCATCCAAGTCCTGAGAATAGAAGAGATAAAATAAGAGAATCGATTAAAAAATATTCTCGTTAGTCGAGGTAATCTTACAGTTTATAGCTAGATTAGCATTTTATATAAATATTAACTAAAAAATAGAACGGTTTGGTTGTTTATACTGTTTTAATAGTAGGTAAAAAATAAAATTATGTTTGAAAAATCA
Source organism: uncultured Saprospiraceae bacterium (assembly GCA_964566605.1). GTDB lineage: Bacteria > Bacteroidota > Bacteroidia > Chitinophagales > Saprospiraceae > JAHDFB01. The sequence goes on from CAZMKA010000025.1 coordinate 30,026, forward strand.
GGAAACCCTATGTTCAATGAAGACAGGGTGAGAACACAAGCAAGAACAATTTCTGTTGAAGGAAATGCTTACATGACGAAAGAAGGAGCAATCAATAAGTCTACAATCTTATTGGGAGTAATGCTTTTAACTTCTTTATTCGCGTATGCGAATCCGTCACCCTTAGCGATATGGGGAGGGATGATAGGAGGTTTAGCTTTGTATTTCATTACGATGTGGAAACCGCATATAGCTGGTATTACAGCACCTATATATGCTGCGTTTGAAGGTTTATTAGTAGGTGGACTTTCAGCAATTTATGGTGGAATGTATGAAGGGTTAGTCTTTAAAGCAATTATGGTAACATTGAGTATCCTATTCGTAATGCTGATTCTATATAGAACAGGCACAATTAAAGTTACTCAGAAGTTTAGATCAGCAATAATTGCAGCTACAGGAGCAATATTCCTAGTTTACATAGTTTCTATTGGTTTAAGTTTTTTTGATATCAGTATTCCATTTTTACATACTGGTTCACCAATAGGAATATTAATTTCTTTAGCTATCATTGGTATTGCGGCAATGAATTTATTGTTGGATTTCGACTTTATAGAAAAAGCAGCTGAAAACAATATGCCTAAGCATTATGAATGGTATTCAGGAATGGCTTTACTAGCAACCCTAGTTTGGATATACATTGAAGTATTAAGATTGTTGTCTGTTTTAGCTAGAGACTAATACTAGTCTTTAAAAAATATAAAA
>CAZMKA010000026.1:0-11780 GCA_964566605.1 uncultured Saprospiraceae bacterium
TTGCAATAGATTTATCTAAGGCCACGGCTGTTTCTTTGTATGTCGTTATAACTTGTTTCGGTATCCCAGTAATCAAGTCTCTACCATTTACACTCAAATTCTCTGGCGGATTTTCCAGTTCTGGAAGTGCGGATCCAACTGCTATTTTAATTTTCTCAGCCGTTCTTTCACCAATTAAAATATTGTGATTCTTTTTCATGTACTCGATAATTTCCATGGTAAATTCATCACCCGCTGTTCTTATTGATTCATCCGTTACTATACCTGAAAGTGCAATAACTGCAATTTCAGTCGTCCCTCCTCCTATATCAATAATCATATTTCCTATCGGCTCCTCTACATCCAACCCAATTCCCAAAGCTGCTGCCATTGGTTCATATATCAAATACGTTTCTTTACTATCAACGTGATCGGCAGAATCAAATACTGCTCTTTTTTCCACTTCAGTAATTCCTGAAGGAATACAAATCATCATTTTGAGATGAGTAAAAAATCGTCTTTTATCTTCTATTAATGAAATTAACCCTTGAATCAAAGCCTCAGCTGCTTTAAAATCAGCAATTACTCCGTCCTTTAAAGGTCTTACTGTCTTTATATTTTCATGTGTTTTTTCATGCATCTGCATCGCACGTTCACCTACAGCGATTATTTCGCCTGTAACCCTATCCATTGCTACAATTGACGGCTCATCAACTACAACTTCATCATCCTGAATGATAAGCGTATTAGCTGTACCAAGATCAACAGCTAATTCTTGGGTGAAAAAACTAAATATTCTCATCTTAAAAATTTATCAATTTTGGGAAGTTGCAAAATAAAGAAAATTAGCAATACAAATCTTTGATTTATAGAGATTTCTTACTTGTAAATGTAAGAATACACTAATTTCTTTTCCTTATAGTCTATTTTAACCTTTTTCTCTCTCTTAGATTCTTGAATTGATATCCAAATATAAAAGCTAGAATCCACAATATCAGATTAAAAATTCCTAGAAACCACCAAAATATAGTACTTTGAACTAATGGTTTTCTCGATTTTATCGTCCAATCGACTTTTTCACTATAACCATAGAAATCTTCTATATCGAATGTGAAAGAATTATTGTCAAATACCGCGGGAGATCCGACATAGCTAGCATTGCTTAATGCATCAGCATAGTTTTCACTTTCGATTGAATATTTTGAATCAGGTCTCAAATTACCATAAAAAGTAACATGCAACTCATCATCAGTCTTTGTCTTTGATATTCCTAAAGATTCCTCATTCTCCAATAAATACTTATTTCGAATTTGACCGTTCTTCTTAACCACATAAACCCGATCTACAAGTAAAGGGTTCATTTTTGTTTTTAAATAATTTTCAAGATCGATATTAACATAGTAATCTCCATTATTTATAAAGATGTTGTTCTTGTCATATGGAAATACAGATCGTGGATCCATAAAAGGATAATCAATAGACAATTTCTTATACTTCTTTTTTCCATCTTCTATAAAAGAACGAAAGATACCTACTTTACCATTTTGGATATACCACACGTTACCATACTTATCATTAGTAACTTGTTCCAAGTCTATATCGTCACCTAAAACAGCAGATAAATCTTTTGATAAATTAAATTCTTGACCATCAAATTCATACGCTTGCCTCTCTTTTATTAATACCAGTGAATTATTAAAAGAAAATAATTTCACTTTATTATTATTCTCTTCTCTTGAAACTTCTTCTAATTCCAAATTAATTTCATCATAAGAATATCTTATTAAATTATAATCTCTGTCAACTAACCACAATTGAGAATATTTATCAAAAACAACACTTTTAGGATGTATAGGTAAATTTTCTAATACCTTTTGAACCCGCCATTTACGATTTATTAATTTTAATAAATAATTCTTTCTTTTACCAAATGCTATTAAATATCCGTCAGCTATCGGGGAGAAATTAAAGAACTTTTCATCGGGTATGAATCGCGCACCAATCTTAGGTAAAATATGATACAATCCATCCTCATGAGACATGATTAAAGTATTCTGAACAATATCTAGTTTTCCCACTTTTCCGTCAGTATCTTTTACTTTAATCTCTTTTCCTGATAACTGCTTTAATTCATTTATTTGCTGAAAACTTAACCCGTCAATTGATCCCCAATATAATCTATCTTTATAAATAGCTAATGGACCATGAATTGCATCTGAGGTAAAATCAACAACCTTAAATGGTAAACCATAAAAGAATACATCAATTCCTTTTGAGGTTGCAACATAAAGCATTCTTTTATCGGAATAAAGTAGATCATAAACTTCTTCTGTGTAATTTTTTCGAAATAATTCAAATCCTGATTTATCTATAGAAATTAATTCATTATTATTTGAAATAATAATTACCTCATAATCTGTATCCGTTTTCTTAATCACCTCCATAGATTGAATTACAAGATTCTCAGTAATATCTTGGGCGTAAGGAATAAAACTATCTCCATCGAATAAGAATAACCCAGCTTTTTCAGTTGCTACAATATATTCGCCAACATTTATAGATTTAATATCAACAACTATTTCTTTGGAAAGGAAAAGACTTTTATTTATGATTTTGAATTTTCCATTGACAAAGATAGAAAGTCCATTTTCATCATCATGAATTATTGTTGAACCATTTACATCCGACAAATAATCAACAATACCCGGAAATGAGTATTTTCTAATTACATCTTCATCAAAGTGAAAAATTTTATTTTTTGATAAAATAAATTCACCATAGCTAGACTTTGAAATATGCGTTACTCCAGCCTCTACATTTGTGAAGGTATTTGTTAGTGCGTAATTATTTATTGAATCAATTAATATTTTACCATAGGAATTAGACGTTCCAACATTGATTTTGTCCTCTATTATTTTAATTGTTTCTAAAGTGCCGTTATGAGAATAAATTACATCGAAGTAATTGTGAAAACGGTTTAATTTATTTCCGTCAATAAAATATAATCGCCCATAAGTATCAACCTGCATTCCGTTAAAGTCATTTATTTGCTTAGGAAATAATTCACTAACGGGATGTCCTATCTGTAAGCTTTGGGCTTGAAGCCCAAAAACAAAAGAACAAATTAATAATATGCTAAATAATTTCTTTATCGTAATTTATCTTTTAATAATGCACAGTACTTTCTGCTAATTCAGCAACAACCAATCCATTTTCATTAATCTCTTTTAATTTCAATTTTTTAATTGTATTCAATGCATTATCAATAAAGGGGATTTCTATTCTTATATAGTTATCAGTATAACCAGAGAGATAACCTTCGGTTTTCGATTTCTCCAATAATACATTTCTTTCGCTATTCAAGAAAGATTGATTAAATCCTCTTTTCTTCTTTTCGCTCAAGATCCGTAACATTTTATTACGTTTCCTTCTCTCATGCATATCTACTTTATCTTCCATATCTGCCGCCTTTGTATTCGGCCTTTCAGAATAAGTAAAGACATGCAAGTAAGAAACATCAAGATCATTCAAAAAATTGTAAGTGTCTAGGAAATCTTCATCTGTCTCACCTGGAAAACCAACAATCACATCAACTCCTATACAAGCATGGGGCATTAATCGTTTAATTAATTCAACACGTTCTTTATATAATTCTCTTCTATATCTTCGCTGCATTAAGGCTAGCATTTTATTACTTCCTGATTGCAAAGGCATATGAAAATGTGGCAAAAAAGAGTTGGATTGACTTACAAATTCAATAATTTCAGCAGTACATAAATTAGGTTCTATAGAACTTATTCTATATCTTTCTACACCTTCGATTTTATCAAGCTCCCTAATTAAGTCAATAAAGGTATCTTCTTTTTTAGGTTTTGTACCCTCTATAATTGCCGTTCCATTTCCAAAATCTCCCACATTAACTCCTGTTAAAACAATTTCTTTTTTACCAGCTTCGATTATTTGATGAACATTCTTAACGACATTTTCTACTGTATCACTTCTTGACTTTCCTCTTGCTAAAGGTATAGTACAAAAGCTACATTTGTAATCACACCCATCTTGAACTTTTAAAAAAGTCCTAGTACGATCATCATGACTGAATGCCTGCACAAACGTGTTAACTTCCGAAATCTCTGTTGCCTTTATCATAGCACGATCACTAGCATAAGACAGCTCGTCAATATGATGTACTAAATTAAATTTTTCTTTCGCACCCAGCACTAAGTCAACTCCTTCAATCTTTGCAATCTCTTCAGGTTTCAGTTGAGCATAACATCCTATAATAACAACTTTAGCATCCGCATTAATTGCTCTTGCATCACGAACTATTTTTCTACATTTTCTATCCGCAAAATCTGTTACAGAACAAGTATTTACAATGAAAATATCAGCACCTTTCTGAAAATCAGAAACATGAAAACCGTGTGATCGGAATTGATCAGCAATAGATGATGTTTCTGAAAAATTCAGTTTACATCCCAACGTATAAAAAGCTACAGATCTTGGCGTTGCCATTATGATATTATTTCAATCCGCAAAGGTATGGAAATAAATGTTTTGGTAAAAGATTATTAATGTAAAAAGTATCCTAAATTATTGATTATTAAAGAGTAGCATTATTTTACAGCTTTTACCTCTTCTAGTCGATACATTAATTTGTTAATATCTTCGTTATTTAGTCTTAGTATTCCCTTAATTACTATCTGTTCCGCTGTGAAAGCAACTTCTTCTAAAGCCTCAACTTCCATAACCGTTTCAGGTCCTGCACCACCACAAAAGAAACACATATTATAAGGAAAGGCAGAGAAAATAAACTCTTTGTGGTTTTTATAACCCTCTACGGGTATAATATATCCCTTTACAGTAATTTCTGTTCCTTCTAGTTCTTTAATGTTTTCACTAAAAACAGGAATATCTACTTTGAAACCTAGAATTTCATCGTATTCTTTTTTGTAAGAAATTTTCGAAAGCGTTTTCCACACATTTTCATCTTGTGCCTCAAGAGAAACACTAGCACACAATCCTATTAAACACATTAAAATAAACGCTCTCATCTTTTTACTTTATTAATTAACGAATACTAACTAATCTAAGTTTCTATGATTCTTTTCTGTAAGGTTAAATTAATTCTTCAATCTTATAATCTACCTACCGCTTGACGGTAAATAACCGTTGTTACAACTTGACCCACAGACTGCAATATAGATTTATCAATTATTGAAATATCGTCTTTATGCGTATGATGATAATGACCGAAACCATGCTTTGTTTTCATAGGACGATTAATTATATCAACCATAGGAATACCTGCTTTAATAACATTAACATGATCATCTCCTATTGCTCCAGCTTCATAATCTTGAAATAAATGCCCTTTACCCATTTTTTTTGCTGTTGACCATATTTTATCTAAATACATACCAGCATATTTTTTAGAATATTCTTCTATTCCAAAAGTTGCACCTTTTGCCGCGATCATATCAAGTAAGATCCCAAATTCTGCTTTATACCCTGTTGGAACAACATTTTCAGACCAATACAAAGAACCAAGTGCATAAGTACTTTCTTCTTCTCCCACTCCATCCAGTCCTCCCTGATCTTCCAAGTCAAAAAACAAAATATCTACACCCATATTTTTCATGGGCTCACTTTGAAGTAATCTAGCAATTTCAATTAATGCTGCCGTTCCACTTGCTCCATCATCAGCACCATCAATCGCATCGTTTCTTTTGGATTCATCCTCATCTTTATCTGCCACCATTCTCGTGTCCCAATGAGCTGCCAATAACACACGATTTTTTACATTGGGATTAAATTGTGCCATTATATTGTACCCTGGCTTTTCTTCGCCATTGAATATTACGGCCGAATATTTTTGCTCGATTACTTTTGCACCATAAGCATTCATTTTGGATTTAATCCATTCCTTACATGCAATTTGAGCATCTGTTCCTGGGACTCTAGGTCCAAAGTCAATTTGTTTCTCTATAAAGGCATAAGCTGAATCCACATTAAATACAGGAACTACTAACTTAGCTTGTGGGATAGAAGATTTTTCTTCCTTGCATGAAACAAGTAAAAGGCTAAATGCCAAAAACAAAAGAAATACCTTACTCATAAGTCCATTCTGTACCATCTTTTCCATCTTTTAATTTAATATTCAACGCTTTTAAACCATCTCTGATTTTATCCGCACTTGTCCAATCTTTATTTGTTCTTACATTAGCTCTTAAGTCAATTACTAATTGCATAAGTCCATCAACTGTTTCCGAATCTCCACTTGCTTCTTTTTCGTTGTATAAACCGAACACATCAAAAATCATTCCCTTCAATTCATTCTTTAGGATTTCAATCATTTCCTTGCCCAAAGTATCTTTCGCATCATTGGTTTTATGCGTATTTATTTTAGGTATAATTTCAAAAATACTAGCAATTGCTCGTGGACTATTAAAATCATCCATCATGTGCAAGTGCATATCTTTTAATGACTTATGTGCCGCTTCATCTTCTGTACCTTTTTCAACTGACGATGAAAGGTTATCCAATGTTTCAAGAGCATCCATTAAACGCTTATATGTTTTTTCGGCCGCAATTAACCCTTCGTTTGTTAAATCAAGTGTACTTCTATAATGAGAATGTAACATGAAATAACGTAAAGACATAGGAGAAAATGCTTTTGTAATATGCTCACTTTTTCCCGTTAATAATTGTGTAGGAGTTATTGTATTCCCATCCGACTTAGACATTTTACGTCCATTCATCAATAGCATATTGGTATGTAACCAATAATTAGCAGGTTGACAATTGCATGAACCCATGTTTTGTGCAATTTCATTTTCATGATGCGGGAATTTCAAATCATTACCTCCTCCATGAATATCAAATGTTTTACCAAGATACTTTGTACTCATCGCAGAACATTCTAAATGCCATCCCGGAAAACCTAAAGACCATGGCGAACTCCATTTCATTAAGTGATTATCATCTGCTTTCATCCAAATAGCAAAATCGGATGGATGCCTTTTATCTCCTTGATTTTTCAAGTCATCTCTTGACTCTGCTAATAAATCATCTATCTTTCTACCTGATAATTGACCGTATCCTTTTCCTTCTTTTGCAAATTTTATTGTATCAAAATAAACACTCCCATTAGCTTCGTAACCATAACCGTTATCAAGAATCTGTTGAACCATTTCTATTTGCTCAATTATATGTGCAGTAGCTCTTGGCTCTATAGAAGGTTGCTTATTATTAAACAAGTTCATCATTTCGTGAAACCCGTTCGTATATTTTTGAACCACTTCCATTGGTTCAAGCTTGTCTAATCGCGCTCCCTTACTAATTCTATCTTCTCCATCGTCCAATAAATGTCCTACATCCGTTATATTTCGAACATATCTCACTTTATTGCCCAAAAAAAGTAGGTATCTATAAATCAAATCGAATTTAGTAAACGTCATACAATTACCTAAATGAACGTCACTATATACTGTAGGACCACATATATACATTCCTATAAAGCCTTCATCAATAGGTTTAAAGGCCTCTTTTTTTCCAGATAAACTATTGTAAACTGTCAATTTTTTACCTTCCGCAAGTAATTGCGAAACAATCGTCTTTTCCATTACGTTATTTGTCATGACACAAAGCTAATGAAACGTTCTTAATAAATTAAAGATATTATTAGTAGACTAAAAGTATATTTGTACTAATGGCAATTAAAACATACATATTTTGGATTCTTTTGCTAAGTATATTTACAATAAACTTATGTGCTCAACAATGTGATGGTAACTTAGGTGAAAATATATTCTTAGATGGTAATTTTGGCAGTGGTGCAGCAAATATACCCTCTACCGATCCAGGAATTGCGCCAGGTTATAACTACATCACCAACCCACCTCCTATTGATGGATCATATACAATAACGAACGATATAACACCTTGGCAGTTTGAATGGGGATGGTCTGATATACAAGATAATAGTAATGACCCACAGGGCTACATGATGGTTGTGAATGCAAGTTTTGAACCAGGATTGTTTTATGAAAAAGAAATTGAAGGACTTTGTGGCAATACTTTATATGAGTTTTCTGCTGATGTTTTTAACTTACATAATGGATCTAATGTAATCCGTCCTAATGTGTCTTTTTTAATAAACGATGAAGTTCAATTTACCACAGGCAATGTTCCTGAAAATGGTATGTGGAATACTTATGGATTTACCTTCTCCACTGCCCCTGGAGAAACTATCGTAAAATTATCATTAGCTAATAATGCACCAGGTGGAAATGGAAACGACCTTGCACTTGATAATATATCATTCAGAGCTTGTGGCCCAGAGGCACTTATTTTACCAGAAACTGTTCAGGATGTTTGCGTAGATGGTGAAGCAGTTTTCCTTGATGCAACAATTAACGGTGAACAATTTCCTAATCCAGCAATTCAATGGCAACAGAGTTTTGATGGAGGAATAACATGGGTGGATTTAGCTGGAGAAAACTCTACAAGTTATTTATTTAATAACCTTGGAGCAGGAAGTTATTATTATAGATATAAATTGGCAAGTAGTGATGAAAACCTATCTAATCCATTTTGCCAAATAATTTCAAATATTAAAATTGTTGAGGTTATCCCAAAATTTACTGATATAACTGACAGTATTTGCGAAGGACTAAGTGTCCAAATAGGTGAAAGTATTTATTCCGATTCAGGTGTTTCTGTGGATACCTTGCTTAATAGATTGGGCTGTGATAGCATTATTACTTTCGACCTCACGGTATTTCCCGATCAAGGTATCACTATTATTTCTGAAGATACCCCGCCAATATGTAGTAATTCCTTAGATGGTTCTTTAGAAATATTAGATATTCAAAACGATTATGAACCGTCTACAATTTTCTTTAATGGAATCCCTGCACAAAATCTAATAAATAATTTATCGGCTGGAGATTATAATTTAAGAATTGTTGATGATCTTGGATGCGAATTAGAAACAATTGTAACCATTGAATCACCTATTCCTTTTATTATTGACTTAGGTGAGGACATAGAAGTAAACTTAGGTAATGAAATAACCATTGACTTAGAACATAACTACGAATTATTAAATACTATCTATCAATCAATTTATAATATTCAGTGTGTAGATGTTTGTACAGAAATAAATATTTTACCATTAACTAGTAATAGTATCATCGTAGAAGCAACATCAGAGAATGGATGTATTACTAATGATACAATAAACATAAGAGTCAATCGAGATATTAAAGTATATAGACCGACAGTTTTTACCCCTAATGGAGATAAAATAAATGATGAGTTTAATATATATTCACAAGAATTAATTACAAACTCAATTATCAAATTCAGTATTTATGATCGTTGGGGAAACAGAGTTCATCATATAGAAAATGCAAATCCTCAAACAGACGAAACATCATGGGATGGCAAGTTTAATGGAAAAAATGCTTCACAAGGAATTTATAGTTACATTGCTGAAATAGAATTCATTGATTTTTCTACTGAAGTATTTTCGGGAACAATTATGCTTATAAGATAGTAAATCTCTGATTATCAATAATTTATAAGTAAATTTTACAAAAAATCTATTTCAATTCAAATAAATAATGATATTTGTGAAAAAATCACAAATCTTGAAATTATTCAGTACTAATGACCCAACGAATATAGTGAACCTAAAACAGGCTACTCTAAATTCACTCCCAAAAGACAAAGGTTTATATCTTCCTTCTAATATACCAAAGTTAAAAAAGGAGTTTATTACTAGTCTTCACCAATATAGTTTCTCAGAAATTTCATTTCGAGTAGCAAAAGAGTTAATTGGCAAAGAAGTTCCAACGTCTGATATAGAAAGAATTTGTTACAAGTCTATAAACTTTCCAGCACCAGTAGTTAAATTAAAAGAAGGATTATTTATTCAAGAACTATTTCATGGACCATCACTAGCATTCAAGGACTTTGGTGCAAGATTTATGGCAGAATTAATGTCACATTTTATAAAAGAGGAAAATAAAAAGTTAACCATATTAGTTGCAACAAGTGGTGATACGGGAGGAGCAGTAGCAGCTGGATTTCACAATGTTGAAAATATAGAGGTAATTATACTATTTCCTAAAGGTAAAGTAAGTCCACTGCAAGAGTTACAATTAACAACGTGGGGAGACAATATAGAAGCAATTGAAGTAGATGGAACATTTGATGATTGTCAAGCAATGGTTAAAAGAGCATTTCTTGATCTAGATTTAAATAAATACAATTTAAGTTCAGCAAACAGTATAAATATATCTAGACTAATTCCACAATCCTTTTATTATTTCGAAGCAGTAAAACAAATAGGTCTTGATAAAGAAATTACCATTGCCGTTCCTAGTGGCAATATAGGAAATATAAGTGCAGGATCATTAGCGAGGATTATGGGTTTACCTATAAATACATTTGTTGCTTCACATAATGCTAATAACACAGTAACAAAATATTACAAAACTGGAGAGTTCAAAGCCAAGCCATCTGTATCTACAATCAGCAACGCGATGGATGTTGGAAACCCAAGTAATTTCCCTCGCTATAAATATTTGAATGGTTCCACGTGGAACAATGTAAAAGCGAATACACTATCATACAGTTATAACGATTTAGAAACCTCACAAGGAGTGCAAGATATATTTTCTTCATATAACTATATATCGGAACCACATGCAGCAGTTGCATATAATGCATTACAAGAAAAAGAAATTAATAAGGAGCACAATAAAATATTTTTAGGAACAGCACATCCTGCTAAATTTTTAGAAGTTGTAAATAAAATTTTGGAAACAGAAATTGAAGTGCCAGAAGAATTACTAAAATTGAAAAATAAAGTAAGTAAGAAAAAACAAATTACCAATTACCAAGACTTTACTGAATATATGCTTAATAGAATTTAGTACTTAAAAAAATATTGACCCTGAGAGACAGCCGAAGGGGCAGTACTCATTTCGGCTAGCGCTCAATGAGCGGTGGTATAATAGTTTTATTTAATTAAGAAAGTCAGTACCTGAATTGCGTTTATCTAATTTAAAATATTATCGGTCCCTGAGCGATAGCCAAAGGGGCCAAACAACACATCAACAAAATCAAGATCCAATAATAACTTTCTTAATGTAAAAACTGTCATTAATTCGAATCTGTAAAAAATATATACCTCCGCTCAACCCATTTAGATTGACTGAAATATTTTCTAAATTAAATTCTTTATCAAATACTAGTTGTCCCTCTACCGAATATAAAGACATTCTTTGAATTATACCTTCACTTTCAATAGTAAGAATATCTTGAGCAGGGTTAGGATAAACAATAATTGAAACGGATTCGCTATTCTCAACCGACCATGGAGCTTCAGGGCAACCATTGAATAAACTAATTTCTTTCTCGATTAAATTAATAGTATCACTCTTCGAATAATTTATGAAAGTATCGACTAACAATTCGTTTACTTCGTATAAATTATCGATTGAAAAAGGAGCTTCAGGATAATATGGTTTAAATAAACATTCGTTTAAATATGGTTTAGCCATAATACTATCTAAAGAGTTACCAACTAATACTACAAATTCCGATCCCTGTGAAACTTGCTTAACTGGTATAGCACCATTCTTAACAAGAATAGAAACGTTAGTTGAATCAAAATAAAAATCTTTATATGAAATATAATCACCTAGATCAGCTTCTATGAAATGATTTTTAGTTGATTGTATTATTGAATTTCCTGCATAAAATATATAACCAGAACTATCTAAACG
>CAZMKA010000026.1:11880-27221 GCA_964566605.1 uncultured Saprospiraceae bacterium
TTGATTGTATTATTGAATTTCCTGCATAAAATATATAACCAGAACTATCTAAACGTACAAAACCTGAATTACTAGGAGTTACAAAAAATGTTGGTTGATAATTATATAGAAATTCATTGTAGATATCTAATTCTATACTCATTTTCACGAAATGACAATTATGACTATCACTTTCATTATAAATGAGACAAATAGTATCTTGATCTAAAATAATATCCGAATCATAGTTATATACTTTATTAACTTCAGTTTCAATGCTATTAATAATCTCACCAGAATGATTAACTGTTGAGAAAATATAAGACAGTTCACTAAAACCAGAACAAAAAATTAATGAATCATTTAAGTAATTCAATTTTTTCATTCGAAATGATAGACCTGGTATCGAATATTCTTTGATATAATTTATATCCAATAAACTATCAATAGATATAATTAAACTTTTCTCTCCTGCAATTCCTATCAAGTTTTCATTATGAGAAATTTTAACTGCATTTAATGGAATAGGCTCAAATCCCAAATCATAAGATACTTGATGCTCAATACCTAGAGTGTCATTTATTTCATATAATAAAAGACGTCCAATACCAAGCTCATTATCCCATACACTGTGCATGAATAAATAAGTAGAATCAGTGAATGGAGATAAATTTTCACTATATGGATCATAATTTCCCCAAGTTGATTCAACAAGTAAATATTTTTCTATGTCATAAGAAGAATCTACTTTCATAATATACCCTATTCCAGATGCTTCAATACCTGAAATTATAAAACCATTGTCAGATGTCTTTTCAATTGATCGTGGATCAAGCTCTTCGTATCTTTCATAAAAGTAGGATTGATCTATCTGGCTTAATAGAAAATTAGGTGATAATAAAAGAAAAAGAAAAATTATAATTGGATTAGAAACTGACATGATAGAAGTTAGTTGAGTTATTAAGGTGTTACTAATTTAATAAATATAAATCAATAATAGCGTTTTATATAATTAATGCAGTCTCAAAGTGTCATAGAAGACTTTTTACCCCTCGGCTATCGCTCGGGTACCTCTTATACTTTTATTAAATTAAATCTTTCGGTCATTGAGCGATAGCCGAAATGGCCGATTTAAAAAAAGCACATCTTCAACGGTCATTGAGCGACAGCCGAAATGAACGAAATAACCGAATTGACAATCTTTTTTACTATTTTTGATAAACTAAACTTTTATCACCATGAAAGGATATGTATACATCTTACTATGCTCTGATCAGAGCTATTATACTGGTAGTACAAAATATCTCGATCTAAGATTAAATCAACACCATGATGGAATTGGTTCCAACTATACATCCAAAAGACTTCCTGTCAAATTAGTTTATATCGAAGAATATGATAGAATTGATCTAGCATTCAAAAGAGAAAAACAAATTTAAGGTTGGTCAAGAAAAAAGAAACAGGCACTTATTAATAATCAACCTGAAGAACTTCATGAATTAGCAAAGTGTAGAAATCACACTTCTCATATATATTATAAGCCCCTCGGCTAACGCTCGGGGACCTCATATACTTTTATTTAAATAAAATCTTTCACGGTCATTGAGCGACAGTCGAAATGAACATCATTAACATACACCCCCTCGGCTAGCGCTCGGGGACCTCACATACTTTTTTTAAAATTAAATCTTCAACGGTCATTGAGCGATAGCCGAAATGGCCAAAATCACCAACTACAGAAATAAACAATATTTCACTCTTAAAATGTTTCACGTGGAACATATTCTGTAATTATTTCTCCCTAAACAATTTCATAAGAACTTCTTTCTTTATATTTCGTTACATTTACACATTTTTAAAGAATCAAAATCATTTATAGAATATGAGACTTTTTCTCTTTAGCTTAATTTCGCTATTTTCTTTTAGTTTGTCAGCTCAAATTAATTCCAACCAATACAAGTTCAGTCAACTTGGTGAAGAACTTCCCACACCTAATACATATCGTTCGGCATCAGGTGCTCCAGGTCCTGACTATTGGCAGCAGAGAGCAGATTATGTTATGGATATAGAACTTGATGATGAAAATCAAAGAGTATATGGCGAAGAAACTATCACTTATTTTAATAATTCTCCAGATGTACTAACCTACCTATGGGTTCAGCTTGATCAGAATATGAGAGCTAAAGATTCTGATACTTATAAAATTACAACACAAGATGTTAACGAGCGTATGTCTTTAAGACAATTAAAGGGATTGGAACATACTTTTGACGGTGGGTTCAAATTAGATTATGTACAAGATATAGATGGAAAAGAACTTCCGCATTTTATCAATCAAACAATGATGAGAGTTGATTTACCTGTAGGTCTGAAAACAGGAGAATCTTTTTCTTTCAAAATTAAATGGTGGTATAATATCAATAATAGAATGAAGATTGGCGGAAGAAGCGGATTTGAATACTTTGAAGAAGATGATAACTACTTATACACTATTGCGCAATTTTTTCCCCGTATGTGTGTATACGATGACGTGGAAGGATGGCAAAATAAGCAATTTTTAGGAAGAGGAGAGTTTGCTTTAGTTTTTGGTAATTATGAAGTAAATATCACAGCACCATCGGATCATCTTATTGCAGCAACAGGAACTCTTACTAACGAGGATGATATTTTGAGCCCGACTCAAAAAGAGCGAATGGCGAAAGCAAAAAAAGCATTCGATCAACCGGTCATTATTGCAACACAAAAAGAAGCAGAAAAAAGAGAAGGGAAACGAGCAAAAGATAAAAAGACTTGGTCATTCAAAGCTGATATGGTAAGAGATTTTGCTTTTGCCTCATCTAGAAAATTCATTTGGGACGCCATGGCAACTGATATAAATGGAAAAACAGTAATGGCTATGTCTATGTACCCAAAAGAAGGAAATCCGCTATGGGAACAATATTCGACTAAAGCTGTAGCACATACATTGAAGTGGTATTCACATTATACAATAGATTATCCATATCCTGTAGCGTGGTCTATTCATGCTGATAGAATTGGAATGGAATATCCTATGATTTGCTTTAACTTCGGCAGACCAGAAAAAGACGGTACTTATACAGCTAGAACTAAATATGGAATGATAGGTGTAATCATTCACGAAGTAGGACATAATTTCTTTCCTATGATTATTAATAGTGATGAAAGACAATGGACTTGGATGGATGAAGGACTTAACACTTTTGTTCAATATCTAACAGAACAACAATGGGAAAGGGACTATCCATCAAGAAGAGGAGAGCCTTATAAAATCGTTGACTATATGAAAAGCGATAAAGAAGATTTATCACCCATCATGACTAATAGTGAGTCCATAATGCAATTCGGAAGTAATGCATATGCAAAACCAGCAACAGCATTAAATATACTTAGGGAAACAGTTATGGGTAGAGAAGCATTCGACTATGCTTTTAAAGAATATTCTGAACGATGGGCTTTTAAACATCCTACACCAGCGGATTTCTTCCGAACAATGGAAGATGCATCGGCAGTAGATTTAGATTGGTTCTGGAGAGGATGGTTCTATACAACAGATAATGTTGACATATCTCTTAACAATGTTGAATGGTATACCCTTGATTCTGGAAACCCAAGGAAAGAAAAACAATGGAAAAAGGAAATCAGAGAAGAAAAGCCTAAAACAATTGCACAACAAAGAAATGAGAAGGAAATAAAAGAAACATACGCAGAAAAGGATCCTTCTTTGAATGACTTCTATAATTCGTATGATCCTCTTGATGCAACATCGTTAGATGATAAACAATATGAAAAATATTATGCGAGTTTAAGTAAAGAAGAAAAGGAATTTCTAAATGCTGGATATAACTTCTATGAACTTACTTTTGAGAATAAAGGTGGATTAGTTATGCCAGTTATTTTTGAATTTCAATATACAGATGGGACAAATGAAATAGTTAGAATTCCTGCTGAAATATGGAGAAGAGGAAATACATCAGTAACTAAAACATTCAAAAGAGAAAAAGAAGTTAAGAAGATTATTTTAGATCCATTCTTAGAAACCGCTGATGTTGATAGGTCAAATAATTACTTTCCTCCTCAAGCTGAAGAAGATCGTTTCGAATTGTTTAAAGGTAATAGACGAGCTTCGCAGAATCCTATGCAAAAAGCTAAGAGTTCAGGAAGTAAAAAATCAGAGTAATAACATAAAATACTGATTAACAATCAATTAAATGAATTTTAATTGATTGTTAAAAGAACTAGTTAAATATACAGTAATATACATTAAAAAAGCTTCGTTTAAACCTATACACTTAAAAATGACAAGATTCATTTCTGAGTGAATATTAAACGAAGCTTTTTTATGTTAACATCCAATTTGAAGTATTCTATCAATATAATCTTCTTTCTATTTTCCTGTTACTTACTTTATAATTGCAATAAAACAACAGAAGTAATAGAAATTCCTCAAACATATCAAGCTCTTGAAGAGAAGTATAAAATAAAGTTAGAACCCATTAATCTTTATAAAGAATCCAACCCTAAACTTTACTGGTTTATTATCTCATGGTTAAAAACTAATTATGGAACACCTTCATGGAAAGCATATGGTACTGAACAATGGAAAAAAGATACTAAACAGAGAGGAATAGATTGCAGTGGATTTTCAAGAGTACTTCAAGAAGAAATATATAATTATAAAATCAGAGGTAGTTCTCAACAAATACTTGATAAATACTGCAAAAAGATTAAATTTAGAAAAGTAAAAGAAGGTGATTTATTGTTCTTTAAAGCACCGAATTCTAAATCCCATTCTATTGTTCACATTGGAGTATATCTTCATGATAATTACTTTGTTCATGCCACATCTAAAAAATCCGCAGCTCTTGGTGATGGAATTAAAATAGATAATATTATAGCTAACACATGGTCAGATAATCTTATGTATGTAGGAAGACCTAAAGAAAAATATAAAATTAAAGATTAAGGACTTTTAAACAACTTTACTAACAAGTCAAATTGTATAGCAAATAAAACAGCACTTAATACAAGATGTAAAGGTTGTGCTACTTTTGGGAAACCGAAATGAGAAAACAGAATACCTAGGCCAGCTTGAGCTAGTATTACCAGAGCAATAGAGATCCATCGATTCTTATACCAATTATTCTTGTATGATTCATACATCAAGTAGATGTTCAATCCCACAACTAACCATATCAAACTTCTATGAATAATAAATAAGTAATCCACATGATTTATCCACTCAGATCTTAAAACATCACTTTTTGCTATTTCATCTATTTGTTCTCGTACTTGAGTTCCTAAAATAACCATAACTAAAGTAAGTATTAAAGAAGAAATAA
Organism: uncultured Saprospiraceae bacterium; assembly: GCA_964566605.1. Taxonomy (GTDB): domain Bacteria; phylum Bacteroidota; class Bacteroidia; order Chitinophagales; family Saprospiraceae; genus JAHDFB01. The sequence goes on from CAZMKA010000026.1 coordinate 17,220, forward strand.
ATAGACTTTTGAACAATGGACTATGGATAACTTTACTTATCTGTTGCTTTAGCATTCTGTTATAGAGAACAATAAGAACTCCTAGAATAGCAAATACACCAATCATGTGGATAGTAATTGTTTGTCCTTGTAAATTTGAATCAACAACAAGTTTTCCAAGAAATGCTTGAAACCCAACAAGGAAGACAACAGTGAACGCTAACAAAATATTTAACTTCTTTTCTTTCCAATAAAAGAACGAAAGAAAGAACATAGCCATAACTGGAAAACCTAAAGCCACAGTTGCTAACCTGTTAATAAACTCTACCCACGTATGTAATGGATTGTAAATAGCATAATCATGTTTTGTATATTCTTCCCAATTTGAAAGATTGAACTGTGTTGCGGAATCGATATCTTTAGTAGCAGTAAATAGTTTCTTTTCATGAATGATCATCTGCCCTTCGAAATACGAATCACCTTGATGCCAAGTAACCTGATTTTCACTTACCGGTGGAATTAAAGCTCCAAAACATTTAGGCCAGTCGGGACAACCCATTCCTGATTCAGTAACTCGAACAATTGATCCGGCAAGAATAACAACAAATACGAGAAGGAAATTGATGACAATTAATCTCTTAAACCATTTATCTTTCCAAGTCATTCAAATCTTTTTTTTGCAAATGTAGTCAATTGGAAATGATGCAATTTCCCACATCAGTATTTATTAATTATATATATATTTTATAAATAAAAGAAATTACTATTCATTATTAGTACAGTGGAAAAGTGGAAAAGTTGTTATTTTTCATTGCTATAACATTTGTCTATGGATATGTTTACTCTTATTCACTTTAAAATGGTGTTTGTCCACATATTTATCCCATTTTACACATATTGTGGAGAATATACATCCAGATTAACAAAATAATTGTTAAGTTATTGAATATTAATATATTATGATATTTATTTTCCACATATTCTTAATTTTATTGTGTATAACCAGTTAAATACAAGTTACCTACTCTTTATATTTCTAAGTTATACACATCAATGTAAAACATACTCTATATCTTACTTATTGAAAAGTTTTCAAGTCGTTTTTGTTTATAAGAACTGTAAAATCTCATACTACCCTATCTATAACTATAAGACTTGTGAACATATCATAAAAAAATTCAATCCCTGTGGATAAACTGATAGTTGTACACATCATTGTTAAAAAATCTGTGGAAAAATTCTTATTTATACTATTGATTTTATGATATTTACACTTTATATATTTTTATAATGTGTGTAACTATTGTTTATGAGCTTCAAATTATCTCTTGCTGCGTCTAAAGAAAAAGTAACTGCTGAATGTGGCAATCTTACTTTTCCAAAAGCCTTTAACCATAAATATCAAATCTCTCCTGGTCAAAAAGTATATTGTCTTCTTGATGTAAATCCTACAAGGATGTATACCATAGAATGGGGGCTTATTCCTCATTTCTCAAAAAGACTCAATAATAGGGGAAATCTTACAGAAATCGATACTCAAGAGATAGCTAGTAAACCATCTTCTAGAATTCCATTCAGATCTAAACGTGGAATCATCTTAGCTGATGCTATATATTATATACATAAAAAGGGTTTGGAGTATACTCCATATAGAATTGAAAGAAAGGATAAAAATTTAATGAAACTAGCTTGTTTATGGGATGAGTATAGAAATGGTGAACAATATTTAGCTACAACGGCACTTGTTACTCGTAAAGTAAATAATTTTATAAGCGCTCAGTTTCCTGTTGAGTTCACTAATGAGGAACAAACTCTTTGGATGGAGGAACGTAATCTTGATGCAGCTGAAGTAATGTTAACTAAAAAATTCCGTCCTGAAGTTTATGACTTTTTCAAAGTAACAAACCGTTTATTTGATGATGATTATAATGAGAAAGATCTTACTGTTTCTATTCCCACAGAGATAAATTTATTCAGCTTTTTATAATGCGAGTAATAATACAGCGAGTTTCTTCTTCTTCTGTTCTTATTGATAATAAAGATAAGAATGAAATATCTCGTGGCTTGAACATACTTGTTGGTATATGTGATGATGATACAGAAAGCGATATTGAATGGCTTGTGAGAAAGGTAATTAATATCCGAATTTTTCCAGACGATCAAAATGTAATGAATAAGAGTATTCTTGATATTCAGGGTGATATGTTAGTTATATCTCAATTCACACTTTACGCATCTACGAAAAAAGGAAATCGTCCTTCATATATTCGTTCTTCTAAACCTGACTTCTCTGAGCCTATGTATAATAAGTTTGTTGAAAGGCTTATAACTGAAAGTAAATTGAAAGTAGAAACAGGAAAATTCGGTAGTGATATGCAGGTCACTATTAATAATGATGGACCAGTCACTATATTTATTGATAGCCACAACAGAGAATAATGAGTATTCAAGAATATCAGAAAACAGTTGATAACTGGATTAAAGAAATAGGTGTTCGATATTTCGATGAAATGACAAACACACTTTTATTAAATGAGGAAGTGGGAGAGTTTTCCAGACTTATTGCCCGTATTTATGGAGAGCAATCTTTCAAAAAACCTCTAACTGAAAAAGATCAAAAACAACAGTTAAGTGATGAAATCGCTGATATTTTTTTTGTTTTAACTTGTTTAAGTAATCAACTTGATATCAATTTAGAAGAAGCGTTCAAAGCTAATATCGAAAAGAAAACGAAACGAGATATTGATCGACACAAGAACAATGATAAATTGAAATAGCAGACCATCCATAAAGGATCTTGTTAAAGTTGTATCGTAGTATTATTCTATTTGACATTTACGATCCATGAATTTTACACAAGTCTAGACTATAAGATTCTTTAATAAATTTGTATAATTGTTACATGTCGGATAATAAGCGTTTTTGGACTACTTTTAGAAAAAATAAATCAGCATTTTACTCCCTGTGCATAGTTCTCTTTTTGTTTTTACTTTCTATGTTCGCTTACCTTTATATTCCTGATAATTCTCCGAATGCCAATCAACAATTCCCATCTCTCGCATTAAGCAAACCTGGCTTCAAAGCAAATATTTTGGGTTTACCCAGACAAGGAAAAGAAATAAAACAAAATCTTTGGCAGAAGCTTGTAGGAGGAAAGAAAGAAGCTATTGATTATTATGTTTTCGATAGTTATACAGTAGATGAACATACAGTATCTATAACTAACTATTACGGAAGAACGCAGATTATTCCTTTCCATAACACGCAACAAATAGACCAATTAATTACATCTAAGAGATTCTTGTTAGGAACGGATAAATTCGGAAGAGATATATTTTCTAGAATTATTTTGGGAATAAGAGTTTCTATGTTAGTAGGATTAATCGCTGTCATTATTTCATTAATTATGGGCATTTTGATGGGAGCATTAGCGGGCTTTTTAGGAGGAATATGGGATCAGCTGATTATGTTGTTGATCAATGTAAATTGGTCAATACCTACAATATTAATGGTTTTCGCGATTGTATTAGCTTTCGATCGTGGATTGATAGTGATATTTATTGCAGTAGGATTAACCATGTGGGTAGAATTGGCGAGAATTGTAAGAGGTCAGGTAATGTTGTTGAAAAAGGAACAGTTTGTATTGGCGGCAAATAACATGGGTATGGGTGTCCCCAAAATCTTATTTGTTCATATCTTGCCTAATATTATGGGACCTGTACTAGTTATGGCTGCAGCAAATTTTTCCACTGCTGTGTTAGTGGAAGCAGGACTAAGCTTTATTGGTTTTGGGGTTGAACCTCCTACCCCATCAATAGGAAATATGTTGAATGAACATTATGGTTATGCAATGACAGGTAAATTATTTTTAGCAGTGGTTCCTGCAATTACTCTTATGATATTAGTTTTATCCTTTAACTTAGTGGGAGCAGGATTAAGGGATGCATTCGATGTGAAGAAAACGAATTAGTTATGATGAGCGCTGAACTCGAAAGAATCGAAAGACTAGAAAAAGAACTGAGTTTAAAACAACTTCAGATCAAATCCCTTTTGACCATAACTCAAGCTATTAATGATAATGTTCCCTCGGAAGGACTTTATAGGATTTATAAAAACTTTCTTAGTTGGGAAATGGGTATTGATAAAATGGCACTAATTACCGAGGACGAAGGCTGGAAAATGGTGACGAGTATAGATCAAGATGAATTGATTTTTTACAACCGCGTCGAGCAACTACTTATACCATTTACAAAGCCACATTCTATTCAACCAACGGATGCGCTTGAATTACAAGACTTCGATATTTTACTTCCTATAATTCATGAGAACACACCAATTGCTTTTGCTTTGATAGGAGGTATTTATAAGCAAGATGACGTTTATAATAAAATACAATTTATCACGACTATTACGAATATGATTGTAATGGCTGTTGAAAACAAAAAATTATGGAAAAAGCAACTTAACCAAGAGCGTTTCAAAAAAGAAATTGAACTCGCTGAGGAGGTTCAAAAAATGCTTATTCCTGAAAACTTACCTACGAATGAATTTGTTCATTTTTCCAAAAGATATCGTCCACATTTCAATATAGGTGGTGATTATATTGACTTTGTTCAGATTAACGAGCATAAGTCTATGTTCTGTATTGCTGATATAAGTGGGAAAGGAGTTGCTGCAGCATTGTTGATGGCAAATTTCCAAGCAGTTATCCAAAGTCTTGTTTATAGAGGATACTCATTAAAAGATTTTGTACATTCGCTCAACGAAACCGTTTATCGAATAACAAAAAGTGATAAGTACATCACATTTTTTGTTGCAGAATTGGACTTAAAAGAACAAACACTTCGTTATGTTAATGCAGGTCATCAACCGCCTATGTTTTATTCTGAGGGAAAAGTAAGAACTTTGGAGGAAGGAACAACAGTGATTGGTGCTTTTGACGAATTACCTTTTATTGATGACGAGTTGATAAAATTGAAGGAAGGTGATCTTATATTTTCGTTTACTGATGGATTGATTGATCTTATGGATGAAAGTGGAACATATTTTGAAGATAAAAGGATAGAAGAGTTCGTGAAATTGAATGGAAAGTTAAATGCTGAGACATTTAATAGTCAATTAGTCAATGAAATCGAATCATTTAGTGGAAAACAGAGTTATACTGATGACATTGCTATCTTAACTTGTAAGATTGTAAGTTTTGTGAAAACCGATAATAATGAAAAATAGAGTAACAGCTATATTACTTGCCGTATTTCTAGGAGGCTGGGGAGCACATAAATTTTATCTTCGTGATGCGGGGACAGGGATTTTTTATCTTATGCTTACTATTCTTTCCGCCTCATTTAGATGGCCTATAGGTTATGTATTAGGTTGGATTGATGCGTTTCGTTTAATTACGATGAGTGAAGAACAATTCGATAAAAAATATAACGCAAGATCAAGATCTTCTAGGGAAAGAGGAAGACGTGAATCTAGAGATTCAGTAGAGCGGAGAAGAGACAATAGGTATGAGAGAAGATCAACAAGAGAATATTCGAATCGATCAAGATCAACTCCGCCCAAAGTTACTAGAGAAAGAAGGACCTCTTACGAAAGAAAGAAAAAGGTGATTAAAGACAATCCTTTTAAAACAAGTGGAATCAAACGCTTAGACAATTTCGAACTCGATTTAGCTGAGGTAGATTTGAATAGAGCATTGGAATTATCTCCTGATGATAAAGATATACATATTGCTTTGGGTCGTTTATTTTCTATTGAAGAAGATATTAAAAAATCAATGTTTCATATTTCCAAAGCTGTGAAATTAGGTTACACGGATTTCAACCATATCCGAACAGCTGATGGTTTTGCTTTCTTGAGAATGAGCGATAAATTCGAAGAATTCGAAGAAACAGGTTTCCGCTCAGTTAGTGTTGATATTCCTGTATCAGATAAAAAACAAGATAGAAATACGATAGAGGCAGTTACTCCGCCTGTGGATGATTTACTTCAAAACGATGTATTGTTATCTCAGCTAAATAAACTTAAGGAATTACGCAATAAAGGAATAATTTCAGAAAAAGAATTCGAGGAAGAACGGGTCAAACTTATACAAAGATAAAATGATAGCAGCGGAATTAATATCAGATATAGTATCTCCAGTTAAAACTAGTGACAAAGGAGAAGAGGTTTTGACAATGATGAATTTATTTCATGTACGTCACTTGCCTATAGTAAATAACGAGGAGTTACTTGGTGTTATTTCTGAAGACGATATTCTTTCCCAAGACATCGACTCACCTGTTGGTTCATATTCTTTATCTATGAGAAGACCGTTTGCTGATATGCATACGAACATTATGGAAATTATGAATATCATGGCGGAATATGGAGTTACATCTGTACCTGTTGTTGATAAATCCAATGTTTATAAAGGAATGGTTCTTCAACAAGATATTCTTATTTATTTTTCTAAGAGCGCAACATTTCATCAACCTGGTTCTGTCATCATAATAGAAATGGCAAGGCAAGATTATAGCTTGGTTGAAATTGCTCAATTAGTCGAGCTTGAAAATGCATCTATTATTGGTTTATTTATCTATGAACACAGAAATCCGAATAGTATTCGAGTAATATTAAAAATAAATAATCCTCTTTTAGAACATATTATTGCAGCACTTGAGCGATATAATTATGTTGTTGAAGCGAGTTTTTCCGAGAATAATTTTAATGATTCTTTACAAGACCGTTACGATTCACTGATGAAATATCTCAATGTATAGGATATTATTTTTCCTTTTATTTATCCTTTCTTTTTTTGGGGCTTACGCCCAAAACAGTAGTCAATTTGTTTTAGAAGATGTTAATATTTCTGGAAATAAATGGACGAAGGATTTTGTTATTCTTCGGGAATTAAATTTCAAAAAAGGGCAGACTTACGATATACAATATATAAACGAAGCAAAGTTAGAGAATCTTGAAAGGCTTAAAAATTTAGGATTATTTAATGATGTAGAAATGGAATTCGATTTCGATTCTACAGATCATAAATTTAATATCGATATTAAAATTGTTGAAAATTGGTACATATGGCCAAGTCCCATTTTCGAGCTAGCCGATCGAAATTTTGCTGAATGGTGGACGAATCAGAATAGAGATTTCACGCGAGTAAATTACGGATTAAGAATAGATCATATAAATCTTACTGGAAGGCGAGATCGATTAATTTTCCAACTGCAATCAGGTTTTCGTAAAAAATATGAATTGGTTTATAATCAGCCGTATTTAAATAAGGAGGGAACAATGGGAGCTGAAGCATTTATCTTCTTTGCTAATCAAGATCAAATTCCCTATAAAACTGAAAATAACCGAACTGTTTTTGGAAGTTTCGAAGAACGAACTCTATTAGAAAGATTCCGTACAGGAGGAGCTTTTTTCTATCGACCAACAATTTATCATCACCATGCATTCCGACTAGAATATCATAAGAATGCGGTTGACGAATATGTAATACAAGAACTAAACCCAAATTATTTTTTGGATGGTCGCACAAGTATTCAATTCTTTATGTTTAATTATCATTATACATATGATAAGAGAATTTCACAATTTATACCAGTTGATGGATATTTATTGTGGGCAGATATTAAGAAAGAAGGATTCGGAATATTTAATGAATATAATAATACTTCGGCATCAATAGGCGGAGAATATTATCATCCATTTTCTGAAAGTAAAAAACTTGTATTTGGAACAGTGTGGAAAGCAAAAGCGAATCTTGATCGAAGGGTTGTTTCATTTGCTAATAATACAGGAATAGGTTGGGGTGCCGATCAACTTGGAGGATATCATTTATATGTAGTTGATGGAACTGATTATGTCTACTCTCGTAATAATTTACGATATAAATTTTTCGACAGTAAATTTAATCTAGGGAAATTTATGCCTTTTCATCAATTCCGAACATTGAATGTTCAATTGTATGGACGAGTGTTTTTGGATATGGCATATGTAAACGATCCTACTTATAGTTCTGTATTTAATAATGATTTTAATAATCGATTATTATGGGGATGGGGACCTGGCGCAGACATGTTACTTTTTAATAATTATATGTTTAGTTATAACCTAGGAATAAACCACTTGAACGAGTTATATGTTTTTTTCCAGTATAGAACTAATTTTTAGAAATGGGAAAGAAAGACAATTCAATATTGGGAAAAATGGGATATACAATTCCCTTAGGTAAAATCATGAAGATTCCCATGAAACTGCATTGGTCAATATTTATTTTTCTATTATACATTCCATTTTTAGGTTGGTATAAAAACTTAAGTTTTCAAGATATAGCTATTTTATTTATTGCTATTATTTTTGTTTTAGGAAGCGTGTTGCTTCATGAACTAGGGCACTCATATGCGGCAAGAAAACTAGGTATAAAAACATACGACATTGTATTGAGTATAATAGGAGGAGTTGCTAGATTAGAAAAAATTCCAGAAGACCCTGCTGAAGAATTCAAAGTTGCAATAGCTGGTCCTTTAGTAAATCTCTTTATTTTTTCTGTGCTGTGCATTATTTTGTTCATTACTTTTGTTTCTGGTGCCATTGATGTTATGCCAACTATTCAGAATTTTATTAACCCTAAAATTTTTTTAAACCGATTTGATCTTCCTTTTTTAGTTCTATTCACATATATTATAGCTGCTGCTAATTTCCTATTATTTGCAATAAATTTATTACCTGTTTTTCCTATGGATGGTGGAAGAATATTCAGAGCAATTATGTCAGGAAAATGGGGTCGACCTAAAGCAACATTATTTGCAGCATATACCGGAAAATTCATTGCATTGGTACTTGTAGCGGTTGGAATAATTCTTATTCAGCCGATATGGAGTTTAACAGGTGTTATTGTTTTCTTTATGGTAGAAATAGAACACCGCCAAGAGTTAGAAAATACTCGATATAAAAACATAAAAGCTGATGCTTTATTAAGCACATCTTATGATCGTGTGAAATTAGTTTTACCTATGCAGGAAGTTATCAATAGACATTTTGAAAATGATATTTCTATGTTTTTAGTAGAGGATAGTAAGTCCAAAGTCGTAGGTGTGATTGATGACAATATATTAAAAACAGCAATGCGAGAGAATGGTGAAGAAGTTGCTATTAGTCATTATATGTCTCAACGTTTTGCCTTAATTAATATCAAAGACGATTATCACTCAATATATAGAGCTTTAGTTACTGAAGATAAATCTATAGGAGTGGTTATGGATTATGGTGAAGTGAAAGGTGTAATCGAACGTGATTTATTTAAAAGCAAAGAATTTTAACTATTGCAATTCAATCTTAACTTGGTATGCTTTCAAGTTTTATCTTATATTAAGAAACATTAATTGTAAAGCATCAATTCTCAATTTTTGATTGTCTTTAGTTTATATCTTATATTTATTTAAATGAGACATATTTTATTTATAGCTTTTGTGTTTTTATTTTGGGCGAAAGCCCTAGGAAACACGTTTTACCTTGACCCTATAAATGGTGATATAAATAATCCCGGGACAATAGAATTACCTTGGCCGTCATTTCAAGAAGTAATTGAAGCACAGTATATACAAAGCTTTTATTATACAAACTTACCCTATGATGAAAATACTAGTCAATTAATTAGTAAAAATGATAATGGTTTTGTGTCATCTGGCGACACGTTATTTTTACTAGATGGTTTACATGGTCAAGTAATATTACATGGTTATGTTAATCCTGATGAAATATATATAATTGGTATGCCTTTTCAAGAACCTACTATAGAGTTTGTTCATTTACGTACAGCTAAGAATTGGACTTTTGAAAATATAAATATTTATTCTGAACCATATAATCATCAATCTATGAATAGATTATTTTATGCGGAATCTCATGGATGGCAAGGACCAAGCTCGCATATAAGTATTTTATCTTCTAATATTTCTAGCAATTCTACTCCATGGACTGATTCACTTTCTTGGCTCACACATGCTAGATCGGGTATATACCTTA
>CAZMKA010000026.1:27271-29827 GCA_964566605.1 uncultured Saprospiraceae bacterium
GTCTTGGTGATTATCATGAAGTTGTAGGTAATATGATTGATAATTTTTCAGGTGACGGAATGCGTATACTGGGATCTTATATTTCTTTTCGTAATAATACGATTAAGAATTGTTACGATGTTGATGAAAATCATGATGATGGAATTCAGTCTTTTACTACGAATGGTTATGTAGTTGATCATAATGAAATTATAGGTAACACGATAATAAATACAGACGATTCACTTCGACCATTAGTGGGTCCTTTACAAGGAATAGGTTGTTTTGATGGATTTTATAACGATTGGTTAGTTATTAATAATGTGATTAACGTAAATCATTGGCACGGGATAACTTTTTTAGGAGCTAATAATGTGCGCATTATAAATAACACCGTTATTGATCCTACACCTGATATTACTCCTGGTGCTTCTTGGATTCGGATCGCAGATCATAAAGATGGAAGTCCTAGTTCTAATTGTGTTGTGGCTAATAATGTTGCGAATAAATTTGTTATTGATGCAATTGATGTAAATAATTTTGTTTTAACTGATTATGAGGAATATTCAAGCAATTTTATCGATTATTCAATTGCTGATTTTCGACTGTTGTCAACAAGTTCACTAATAGGAGTTGCTTCCCTAGAGTATGCTCCTGAAACGGATATAAATGGAAATTTAAGATTGATAGATAATATTGCAGATGTTGGTGCTTATGAGTATATGGAGACATCAACTGTGCAAGAGCAATCCAAGGTTGATATTTGGGTTTACCCAAATCCTTTTTCAAATGAATTATTCATAAAATCAGAGACTGTAGAAACAGTTTGTGTATTTACTATGAATGGAGTCTCATTAGGGTGTTTCCTCAGAGAAAACTTAAATGAGCAGTTGCACTATTTACCCGTGGGATTTTTGCTAATCCAATTTCAAGATAAAAATGGGAATGTGCTAGAGTCACAAATTGTGATAAAAGAGAGATAATGATTTTTGGGCTTTAAGCCCAAAGTTAATTTTCAAGATATTCTTCCTTGACTCAATTTGGATAATTATCTCTATTTAACGCTTTGATAAATCTACGATGACTGTGTTTTTAATCTGGATTGCGTTTTAACATTTATAACATTTTCAATTCCTGCGCTTTTAAGTTTTTGTGTCGCAACAGCACTTCTCATACCGCTTTTACAATATAATAGCTTTGTTCCCTTCATTTTTGAAATGCTAGATATTGATGAGTCAAATGTAGATAAAGGCATATTTATTGCGTTTTCGGCATGACCAGCTTCGAATTCATGTGCTTCTCTTACATCTATTATTACAGTATCTTCTTTGAGTAGTGCTTCTTTTATTTTGCTATTAACTTTCTTGTCACTTCCTGAAAGTAGTTGGAAACCAAAATAAATTAGTAAAACCCAAGGGAATCCATGAAGAAATAAATCCCAGTAATCCATTATACCCATTCCATTAGCACCTCCAAGCACCCATTTTATTTTTCCCACAAGATGAGGTTCAGGTGTAAAGGGTGCTAATCCAAGAGTTAATGAAGCGATAAGTGCAATAAAGAATTTATGTTTAGTTGTCATTTTTCTTTTGTAAGTGTATGAATTATGGATATTAAAAGAGCCTGTAAATCAATGACTTACAGACTCTTTGTGTGGTTCCACAAGGGCTCGAACCTTGGACCCCCTGATTATGAGTCAGGTGCTCTAACCAACTGAGCTATGGAACCTTTTAGATAGTTAGGGACGCAAAAGTAAACAACTACTGAGATTCAAACAATAGTTAGACGATAATTAAGTCATATTATAAAAAAATAAAATATGATTGTTTTTTTTTGATCGCCTGAAACTTAATGTTTATGGGCATTTCAAAACTTTTTAAAAAAAACTTGAAAATTTTTGGAACGGAATGGGGGGTTCGTTACACTAATAAAGGACAGCAGGAAATTGTTACTAATTGTTTCTTGCAGAATTTTTACATTCGTTGGGAAGTGTAATCATTTTAAATAAAGATTTTTAAAATCGGGCTTTAAGCCCAAAGAGATCTTTAGTAAATGACTGCATAACTAACACAATTAACATTAATCATGAGTATTAATAATCAAGTTACTTTAATCGGAAATCTAGGTTCAGACTTTGAAATTAAGAAACTAGGAAGTGGAAGACTTTTAGCGAAATCTTCATTAGCAACTAATGAAAATTATCGAAATTCACAAGACGAATTAATTCAAAAAACAGAATGGCATCGTTTAGTAGTATGGGGAAAGCGTGCGGATAATATTGCGCGACTTGCTAAAAAGGGCGCACAACTTGCTATCATAGGAAAGCTTCGTTACAATTCTTACGAAGATAGTGAAGGTGCTAAAAGAATTCAAGCACAAATAGAAGTCAATGAGTTTCGATTATTGGAACCAAAAGCAAAGGTTAGTGTAGCGGTATAGGGTTTTTATACCGAACAGGTAGTTCTGTATTATTATTCTAGATTATGTCGAGCTAATCATACAGAATGAAAGAATAGGCTCTTTCGTTGCTTAGGCAATGAAAGCCTATTCGTTTATAATGAAAGTTAACTTGCGATT
>CAZMKA010000027.1:0-19607 GCA_964566605.1 uncultured Saprospiraceae bacterium
AACATTGGGTGAACATATTCCTGCATATCCCATAATAGTGTATCCACTTCCTACTTCCACAGAAGTTCCACTACGGTTACAATTATTATTTTGAGTATGATTTCCACCACATTGATGGCCTACTTCATGTGATACATAATCAATATCAAATGGATCACCTACAGGACTACTTATACCAGTAACACCTCTAGCCTTATTTTCATTTAGGCATACTACACCTAGTCCTGCTAATCCTGAACCACCTGTACTGAAAATATGACCAATGTCATAATTTCCTGAACCTATAACATTATCTGTATTCGTTTGATTTGCACTGATCATATTACTCGCACTTGAACCATTAAATGGATCAGTATTGGCATTGTAATAAAAAATATCATCTGTATTAGCTATTAAAACGAATCTTACTGTAAGGTCTTGTTCATAGACTTCATTCACTCTATTCAAGGTAGTAGTTACAGCTGATAAAACTAATCCTGATTGCGCAGAGCTTGTAGCTCCATGAAAATTAGAATATTCCCCTGTAGTTGTTTGCGCATATCTATATGTTTTCAATTCACATTCACCTAAAAGTTTCACGTTGGATTGTTTTCCTGGCATTTTCAAGTCCATTTTCTCAAGACCAACTCCACAATTTATCTTTTTATCAGTTTGAAAAGCATTTCGATCATATACGATTCTATGTTGTTTATCATTTCTTTGGAAATGATCGATGTATGTCATTCCTTTATCATCACGAATAACTGCTCTTACTCCTTGATGCGTATAATCAATTCTGATTTTTCGACCAGGATGACTTCTTGAAATCCCAATAAATGTCCTTATTTCACTGTACTTTTTAGCAAGTTCTTCTTCCATCATATCGTATTGATACACATAGAAGAAATCCATTTTACCAGATGCTAATGGGAATTGAATTAGCGCACCTTTTACTCCATTTGTAAAAACATCATCTTCATGTGGTGCTTTCCACAATAGGGTTTTCATTGCAGAATCATCTAATTTATAAGTACGAGCATCATCAACATTAATATCAACCTTATCAAAAACTTCAATATTCTCTTTTGAAACCTCTGTCCAAGTCTGACTAAAAATTAAGTTTGAAAATAACAAAGCACAAAACGCAAAAAACAACCTCATCTATATATTATTTAAAATCATAAAAATCAAGTTTAACTGGTGTATTATAAATAATTTACATATTGTAAAAATAGCTAATATTTTGGTATCTCCATAAATTATTTTAACATTTGAAAAAAGGATGATTAGTAAAAGTTTTTTGGGCTTTAAGCCCAAAAAATAAAACGGCAAAAATCTGTATTAAATATCCTTAGTCTTAATCTGAGTTATGTTTTAATTATCTAACTTTCAAGTTGTAAAATTCCAACAACAATATTATGGCATCAGCTTTTGGACATGCAGCACTTATCCTAGGAGGTCAAAAATTATTTCCTGATCGAATCACTGGCACCAAAGTGATTATTCTAGGTATTTGCTCTTCAATTTTCCCTGATCTCGATGTATTCTTTAGATATTTCATAGATCATTCACAAGCATTCTATGAATACTTAGAACATAGGGGATTTACTCATTCCATTTTGTATGCAATTTTATGGGCACTGTTAATCGTAGGTATTTTTCATAGAAAAAATAAACGTAAAGTGATTTTGTTTTTATTCTATTTCCTTTGTACGATCTCCCATGGAATCCTAGACTCCTTCACTACTGGTGGAGATGGGATAGGCTTTTTAATGCCATTTTCAACTGAGCGTTATTTCTCACCTTATAAAGTAATACAAGTTTCTCCTATAGGAATTTCACGCTTTTTCTCTGAATGGGGTGTTCGCGTACTGAAAAGTGAATTCTTTTACATAGGAATTCCTAGTATTCTCTTTTATATCTTAGGCTGGTTGCTTAATAGAAGTGTTTATCAAGAAAAAACGAATAAATAGTTTCTGTATTTTACTTTAATAATGTAATTGTTCCGCTGTATGGAATTACTCGACCATCAATAAATGATATTTCTGCTCTGTATACATATACTCCAGGATCAACTTGTTGTCCATTAAAAGAACCATCCCATCCTCCTACTCCACCAGGATTGGGTTCCAAGTTGCTTTCATCATACATCTTATTACCCCATCGATCATATACCTGTAATACAAGAATCTCTTCTACTCCAATGCCAGTAAATAGTTGAAAACGATCATTGATTCCATCTGAATTTGGTGTGAAAGTATTCGGGAAATAAACCTTTCTTTCATCATCAATAAATATATTGATATCATCTTCAGCTACACAGCCATCTTCACTAATTGCAACGACATTAAATGAACCGTCTGAAGTAGGGAAAATTTGAATTCTTTGGCAATCAGGATCAAGGCATAAAAATGGAAAATCTCCTAACCAAAAAATAGAGTCAATTGCAAATGTCTGATTTAATTGAACTTCCAAAAATGCAAGACTATCACCTAAGCTAACTTCAATATCATCACCAAGTGAAGCCAATAACTCTGATGGTTGATTAATAAAAATAGTCGTATCAAATGAACATCCCTCAGAATCTACAACACTAATGTCATATTCACCTGCAAATACATTAACGCATGAATCAACTGGGAATAAAAAGCTATTATTAATTTGGAATCTATAACCACTTCCACTTCCTCCACTTACGAGATCTCCAACAGTAATACATGTTTGATCACCAAAACAAATAATTTCTTCTGGACTAGGAAGTTCAGCTACAATAGGAGGAGAAGATTGAATCGTATAAGAAATAGAATCGGTACATCCCATCATGTCAGTTATAGTTACTTCATAAGTACCATTTGGTAAATTCATCGCTACTTCATCATCACTTACATCATCTGTCCATATATATGTAACGGGGCCTATATTTCCTCCTGTATAATCTACAGTAATTTGACCTTCTGAATCTTCATTACAAGAAGGACTAAAAGTAGAAAATAAATCTACTGTCGCAATCAATGTGTCAGGTTGATTAATAAAAACACTATCGATTTGGATACATCCATTATCATCTGTTATTTCTACAAGTTGCCATCCAAAACATAATCCTATTTCTGTTTCACCAATATTTCCAGACTCTTCCCACACGTAATCAAAATCACCTGTACCTCCTTCGGTAAATAATGTAACCTCTCCATCACATAGTCCAAAGCAAGATGCATCAGTAATTTCAGATAAAGAAGCATTGATAGCAATTGCTTCAGGTTCAACTAATTCAAAATCCAACGTATCAGCACATAAAGCATCAAATACTATAACTTGATTCATTCCAGCTGGAATAAGAAATGCAGTATCAGTAACATTAGCTTGTAAAGTATTTCCTTCTCCATTACTGAATATCGTACCATAAATTCCATTATCCGAAGGACCTCCGCTCATCACAACTTCTACAATCCCCGTAGAATCACCTGAACAAAGAATATCTTGTAATATATTTAATTGAATGTCAATAACGACTTGATCTTCCAATTCTAAAACCTGTTCAACAGAACATCCATCTTGATCTGAAACTGTAACAGAATACATTCCAGGACCAATTGCTGGCAAGACTTCTGTTTCATTAGCAGGTGAATCTTCCCAGTCATAAATATAATCTGGTGTACCTCCTGTAACTTCTAATGATATAGAACCATCTGTTTCACCATTACAACTAGGCAAAGAAAAATTTGGGGTAACCAAAATAGAATCTGGCGCTACAATTTCAGTACTATCAACAGCAATACATCCTTGATCATCAGATACTGTAACCGTATATACGCCAGCACCCAAGCCAGTAATTGTTTCGTCCATATCGGCAATAGCTCCATCAGGACCTTCCCATGCAAAATCATAATTACCTTGTCCTAGAACATCAACTGTAATTGTTCCATCCATATCACCAGCACAATCAATGCCAGTTACAAAGAATGTATCAGGTTGAATACCAATATTCTGCTCTAATACTGCTGAATCGATTTTCATACAATCATTCCCATCTGTAATGGTAAATATATATGTTCCTGCAGCTAAATCAGTTCTTGATGTTGAATTCTCATTCGGATCATCACTCCATGCAATATCGAAACCATTCTGAGTTCCTGAGGGAAAAACTATAATACTTCCCGTTGGTTGATCACAATCAAACTCGATAATGGTTGGAGCTGTTATTTCTTCAGGTATCTCTATTGAAATTAATGTATCTAATTCACAACCATCACAATCAGTAATCGTCAAAAACAAGTCACCTCCCTCTACTGGTTCCGTTGTATTAATATTAGCTGTTGTTGCAGAAACAATGCCCGCGTTCCATGCAAAACTAAAAGTTGAACATGAATTATTTGTGGTACCTGCAGTCGCAATTATCTCACCTTGATCTCCAAAACAATCTATCTCAGGCAATGCTAAATCAACGGTAACCTCTTTTTTGAATGCCATTTCATATTCAGCAGTTATAGAACAATTATTTGCATCAGAAATTAAAACTAAACCTGTACCTGTAGGTATTCCTGTATTAAATGAACTAATAACACTAAAGTCTGACAAATTCGGATTGTTCCATTGATAATTGTATCTGTTACCATTTATCGGAGTTCCTCCTGAAGCAATAGCTTGCATTACTCCATCTTCTAACTCCTCACAAGTTGTTGTATCAACTATATTGAACTGAACCATAATAGGATCTACTCCTATTGCAAAAGATTGCTCAACTTCACATCCTCTACTATCTTCTATTGTTACGGAATAAATTCCTTCCGCTAGATTATGAATAGTATCAGCTACTTGGGTTCCATCACTCCAAGTAATATTATACTCTGGTGTACCACCAGTTATATCTGTTACTCTTATTTTACCATTTGGAAATCCATAACATAATGGATCGATTGATTCTGTAGTAATACTTAATGGAGGATCATCTGTTATATTTACAAGTATTTCATCGGAAGCACCACTAGCATCAGTTACAGTAATTGTGCAGTTACCAGCTATCAAGTCAGGAATAGTAACTTCTGTTAAAGAACTATTGATATTTCCACCAGCAAAACAAGTACTCACATAACTGTATGGAGCTGTTCCCCCTGTAATATAAAATGTAATAGAGCCATCATCTGACCCATTTGCTGAACAAGTCGAAGCAAAAATTTCAGGTTCATCTCCTTCTATTACACAAAGCTCTGTATCAATATGTTCAAAATCATATTGTTCACCAAATCCATCAGGACCAGGCCCACTAATTGAAATTTGGGTAGGACTGTTATCAATAAATAATGGAGAGCAATCTCCAGGTTCTCCTATAACATTAAAACAAACTTCAAAAAATATACTTCCATCGGGAAGTGTAAATCCTGTAGCTGCACTTTGAAACCAAGAAAATAAAAGTAATCCATCATCTACCAGTGTCGTAACATAACTAGATGTGCTTAAACTTGGAACTGTGGGATTAGCTACTACATTAGTAAATTCTAATACATTAGGATCAAAATTCATTGTCCAACTTGTAAAAGACAGACTATCAAATCCACTTACTATATAATCAACACATATGAATGTTCCGGGAGTATATGGCCCTGGTGTTTGAGGAATTGCCTCAACAGTTAGAGTTTTAAGATTCTCTTGAACAATCAAATCTTTTGCAGCACCACAACTAACGCCATCTTGGATTAAAATTGTATAATCACCTTCTATATCAGTTGTGAAAGTAACTTCATCACCATGAATAAAAGGCCCACCTATTATTTCCGCTTGATTATTGAAATTTCCACTTCGTACAACTGCAACTGTAGAATATGTAGATCCATTAAATTCTGACAATCCACCTTCTATAGTAAATGTACCTGTAAATAACCCTCCTCCACTTTCTTCAACGATACAATTCGAAATAGTAATTTCGTTCAGATAAACAACTGGAAAAGCGTCTTGAACATTAACATTTACACAATTACCTGTTTCTTGGTTATTGCTATAAAAGTTATCAAATGTCATGGGAGCGAAATACAATTGAACAGGTGCTCCACCATTGAAGAACTCTGGAATTGTTTGTCCACCAAGTTGATTTGAATTTTGGAACAAAGCTGTTCCATCGATTTCATCAGTATATACCCAAAAATCTGCAATGTCTGGATCATTTCCAGTATCTGGATTTGGGGTATCAAGAACACAAGGATCTGCCTCAATATCAGCTAAAGTATTACCTGTAATATTAGCTGGAGCGGGATCGCATTCGTAAAATGCATAACCAATACCAGCTGGAGTTCCAGGAATAGGATCACCTGTCAAGTCTGCGTTACTATTTAAAACAGTGAATCGATCTTCATAGCAAAGAAAAATAGGACCAGGAAGAGAAACTGCCTCTGATTGTGCTACCACTTCACCTAAAGTTACATTTCCTGCAAACTGATCTGCACAAGTAGACTTGATTTCAGAATTTGATTTAGCATCAAAATTTATATTTTCTGCTTGTTGACCAGTAGCATAAAAACCACTTGTGACAAGGAGAATCAGGATTAATTTAATTTGTTTTATCATGCTTTCTTTTCTCACTGAGAGCCTGTTTCTAAAATTTTCTTTACAATAACTGCATTAAGCCCATCTTTAATAGGTCTGCAAATATATTATAAAAATTTAAATATGAATTCAAGAACTCTTTAAATCCAATTAAAATACAAATATATTGGTAAACAACTATTAAATGGTTAAAACCTAATGTTTATTGCTTAGTACTTAAGACATATAAAACAGAAAATTCGATGCTTGGTTATTTGTAAATTTTATCACCTATTAAAACACTGTCGACATGTGTCTTGCCATAAAAATAGGAAAGCTGAGCTAAATCATCGATTGGTGTGGTAATTATTAAGTGCCCCTTCTTACCTTTTGCTATACTTCCATATTTATCTTCTGACTCAAGTGCACATGCTCCGTTTATCGTAATTCCATTAAAAGCTTCTTCAGGAGAAAGTTTCATTTTAATACACGCCAACGACATTAATAACTCCATATTTCCTGATGGTGTTGATCCTGGATTATAATCACTTGCTATAGTAATACCCAGCCCTTGATCTATCATTTTACGAGCAGGTGCGTAATTAATGTTTAAATAAAAAGAAGTTCCGGGCAACACGACAGGAATGGTATCGTGATCTAACAAAACATCTATTTCTTCTTGCCCCATGGATTCAAGATGATCGCAGCTAAGAGCATTCATTTCACAAGCTAATTGAACTCCACCACTTATGGCTAATTCGTTAGCATGGATTTTGGGTCGGAGCCCAAAGGAGATGGCTTTTTGCAAAATCTGTCTACTTTCCTCTACAGTATAAAACCCTTTATCGCAGAATACATCACAGTAATCAGCTAAGTTTTCTTTAGCGATTTCCGGAAGCATTACATTACATATCTCATCAATATAAGCTTGACGATTATTTTTATACCATGCAGGCACAGCATGTGCACCCAAAAAAGTTGACTTTATTTCAATAGGATAAGTCTCGTTTAATTTCCTAGCAATTCGCAACATGGCGATTTCACTTTTGGGCGAAAGCCCATACCCACTTTTAATTTCTAACAATACCGTACCCGACTTTATTAACTCTTCTACTCGTTCAGCAGCTTGGTCATACAAAAGCCCTTCATCCATTTCTCTTAATTTCTTTGCAGAATTAAGTATTCCTCCTCCCGCTTCAGCGATTTCTTCATAGGATTTTCCACCTATACGCATTCTATATTCTTCATGTCTAGATGCAGCAAAAATGATGTGCGTATGAGAATCACACCAACCTGGAATCACTGATTTTCCAGTACAATCAATGATTTTATCAGCATGACCTTTTATATCTTTCATTTCACCGAAGTCCAAGATAAGATCATCTTCTATGTCAATAAAAGCATTCTTTAAAGTCTTAACATAACTAAGGTCCTTCCCCTTTTTTAAAAGAGAAGGACCTTCTTGAATACCATAAATGGTATGAATATTTTCTAGTCTGATTCGCATATTTTTAAAATATGCTCAATGTTACTTTACTAAACCTGAAATACCAAACTCTGAATTAAGAATATTTACATAATCTTGGGCCAGGCCAGGGTCAGTAAACTCTCCAATCATTACTTTATAGACAATTTTACCGTCGTGATAATCATTTAAGACAATGATAGGTTCTGCAAAAGTTTCTTTGAGTTCGTTAACATACTTAAATGTTTTCTTGAAATCACTGTATAATCCTACTTGTACTCTATACGTATCCTTTTTCGGATAAACGAAGTTTGTTGGATTCTCAGCTGTCTTACTTTGTTGAGAAGGCGAAGAATTAATCGCTTTCTTTTTCGGTTTATAAGGATTACCATCATTGTGCTTCTTTAATGTTTCATGCAATTTTCTCGGAGAAAGAGTTTCTTCGATTCGGTCAATTAACTTTCCATTTGCATCAAAAATTAAGATTGTTGGTAAATAACGAACCTTATACTCTTGTTTTAAACTAAACCCTTCGAATTCGTCGATATTAACTTTCAAAGAGACATAATTTTCATTGAGCATAGAGAATACTTTACGATCATTGAAACTTGTTTCTTCCATCCATTTACATGGAGCGCACCAATCGGCATAGAAGTCAACAAAAAATAATTTTCCTTCTTTTTTAGCTTTTTTTTGCGCGTCAACCATTGACCCTTTATAGAATTCAATGTTGCTCGGCGTAGTGTTTGCATACGATTGTGTTGTAAAAGTAATCAACAAACACAAAGCGACGAAACAGGTGATAAATCTGTTCATTTTCTCAGTTTTTAGTATTAAATAAACTAAAGTTGGTTGGACATTTAGTTGTATATTATCCATATTATGCAAAAGCTGTACCAAGTGTGCCAAAATCAGAGAGTCATATATGACACATAAGACATATGTGTATATTTCGTAATGTATTTTACACACATTAACAATTAATAATAGTTGAAACATGTCAATAATATTTTTTTGAAAAAAAATGAAGCTAAACACTACGTCATTAAAAAAATCAAACAATTGACTGAAGGTTAAGTAGTATTTTTGGGCTTAAAGCCCAAAAAATTGCTACCTTCGCCCTCAAATTAAACTTGATCAATAACGACAACATATGTCTATTAATAGAGCAGTAATAAAAGGTGTACAGGGAGCACTTCCAGACTATATCCTTACAAATAAAGAGTTAGAAACAATGGTAGAAACCAACGATGAGTGGATAACTACTAGGACTGGAATAAAGGAAAGAAGGATACTCAAGGATGAAGACAAAGCTGCTTCAGATCTTGCAGCAGAGGCAATTGAGAAACTTCTTAAAAAAACTGGAGTTGCAAAAGAAGAAATAGAAATGGTTATTGTTGCCAGTGTAACTGGTGATCATACATTTCCTGACACTGCTAATATAACATGTGACAAAGTAGGATTAACAAATGCATTTGGGTTTGATATACTTGCAGCATGCTCTGGTTTTCTTTTTGCGTTAACAACGGGAGCACAATACATAGAATCAGGAAGACTGAAAAAAGTAATCGTGGTTGGTGTAGATATAATGAGTAGTATAATAGATTATACGGATAGAGCAACATGTATTATTTTTGGAGATGGATGTGGTGCTGTTTTAATAGAAGCGGGAGAAGAGCATGGCTTGATAGATAGTGTGTTCAAAGGAGACGGATCAGGTAGAAATTACTTACGTAGAGAAGCTGGTGGTTCGAAAAAGCCATTATCACAAGCAGTACTAGATGAAGGCAGCCATTATGTTTATCAAGAAGGAAGAACTGTTTTCAAGCATGCTGTAAAAGGAATGTCAAGTGCAGTTGCTGAAATTATGGAGCGTAATAATTTAACTACTGACGATATAAAGTGGGTTGTACCTCACCAAGCGAATATACGAATTATTCAGAGTGTGGCTTCACAATTAGATTTCCCAATGGAGCGAGTGATGTTAAATATAGAAAAGTATGGAAATACAACTTCAGGAACATTACCACTTTGTTTATGGGATTATGAAAAACAATTAAAGAAAGGAGACAAAATTATTTTAACTGCATTCGGAGGAGGATTTACATGGGGAGCAACGTTGATGGAATGGGGTTACGATTCATAGTTTAATATGTTTGTAGATTGGCTTTTGTTAAGAAAGATAATTGCAACTATATTTGCACAAATTTTATATAATGGCAAATACGAGTGATATCAAAAATGGGTTGTGCATGAAGTACAATCATGATATATATACAGTAATAGAGTTTTTACATGTAAAACCTGGAAAAGGGCCTGCATTCGTGAGAACAAAATTAAAGTCTTTGACAAATGGAAAGGTAGTAGATAATACATTTCCTGCCGGTCACAAGATAGAAACAGTAAGAGTTGAAAGAAAGAAGTATCAATATTTATACAAAGATGATATGGGATATCACTTTATGGATACTGAAACTTATGCTCAAGTATTTCTTCAGGAAAAAATACTTTCTAGACCTGAATTAATGAAAGAAGGATCAAATATTGAGATTCTATTCAATACAGAAGATGATTCGCCATTGACTGCTGATATGCCTCAGTATATCGTTTTAGAAGTAACATATACAGAACCAGGGGTAAAAGGTGATACTGCAACAAACTCAACTAAACCAGCGACAGTAGAAACTGGAGCTGAAATAAAAGTACCTTTATTTATAAATCAAGGTGACCTCATAAAAATTGATACTCGAACTGCATCATATGTAGAACGTGCAAAAAAATAAGATATGACTTTTAAAGAAATTCAAGAGTTGATCAAATTAGTTAACAAGACTAATTTATCCGAATTAAAACTGAAAAACGGAGACTTTAAGATCCAAATAAGATCAAAAGATTACATCAAAAGCAAAGCTGTAATGTCTTCAGATACACCTAACATAATTTCTATGACTCCCGCTGTACAAAGTGCACCAGCTGTAGCTGCTGCTCCTCAGCCAGCAGGGGAAGCTTTACCAAAAGCTGCAGCAGAACCAGCAACGGCTTCAAATGCTAATTTGTTAGAGATAAAATCGCCTATTGTAGGAACATTCTATAGATCATCATCTCCAGATAAGCCAGCATTTATGAAAGTAGGTGATAAGGTAGAGGCAGGAAATGTTGTATGTATTGTTGAAGCAATGAAGTTGTTCAACGAAATAGAGTCTGAAATATCAGGTACAATTGTAAAAGTATTAGTAGAAGATGCTTCGCCTGTAGAGTATGATCAACCACTTTTTTTAGTAGAACCAGCGTAATTCCAACGCTTAAACATAAAGCTTATGTTTAATAAAATTCTTATAGCCAATAGGGGAGAAATTGCCTTGCGGATAATCAGAACATGCAAAGAAATGGGCATCCTAACTGTTGCTGTTTACAGTACTGCAGATAAAGATAGCTTGCATGTAAGATTTGCAGATGAAGCAGTGTGTATAGGACCACCTTCAGGAGCAGATTCATACTTAAGTATTCCAAAAATAATGGCGGCAGTAGAGATTACGAATGCTGACGCTGTTCATCCAGGATATGGCTTTTTATCTGAAAATTCAGATTTTGCTGAAGTATGTAAAGAGTACAATGTGAAATTTATAGGACCATCACCGGATATGATCCGAAGCATGGGAGATAAAATCACAGCAAAAGAGACTATGATAAAGGCAAAAGTACCAGTAGTTCCTGGTTCAGGTGGCCTTTTAAAAGATGCAAAACATGGCTTGGAAGTAGCCAAAGAAATAGGTTACCCAGTGATGTTGAAAGCCACTGCAGGTGGTGGTGGTAAAGGAATGAGGATAGTATGGAAACCTGAAGAATTAGCTGAAAATTTTGAAAAAGCACAAAAGGAAGCAGCTGTTTCTTTTTCAAATGATGGTATATATGTTGAAAAATTCATAGAAGAACCTAGACATATAGAAATCCAAGTTATTGGAGATCAATTTGGTAAAGTAGTACACTTGTCTGAAAGAGATTGCTCTATTCAAAGAAGACATCAAAAGTTGGTAGAGGAATGTCCTTCCCCATTCATGACAGATGAGTTAAGAGAAGAAATGGGTCAAGCAGCAATAAGAGCAGGAGAAGCAATCAAATATGAAGGAGTAGGTACAGTAGAATTTCTAGTAGACAAGTACAGAAAGTTCTATTTTATGGAAATGAATACAAGGATTCAAGTGGAGCACTGTGTGACTGAAGAGGTAATAGAAATGGACCTTATAAAGGAACAGATTAAAGTAGCAGCTGGATTAAAAATAGAATTTGATAACATGTATCCAATTATGCACGCTATTGAGTGCAGAATAAATGCTGAAGATGTTTACAATGATTTCCGACCATCTCCAGGAAATATTAATTCATTCCATTCTCCAAAAGGACATGGAGTAAGAGTTGATACTCATGTATATGCTGGATATTCAGTTCCTCCATATTATGATTCGATGATAGCGAAATTGATATGTAGAGCACGAACTCGAGAAGAGTGTATATTAAAGATGGAAAGAGCACTTGACGAATTCATTATAGAAGGTATAAAAACAACAGTACCTTTTCATCAGAAGTTAATGCAAGATGAGAATTTCAAAACGGGTAATTTCAATACTGGATTTATAAATGACTTCGATATAGGAGAAGAGTAAATCTTTATAAAAAATTTAATTAAAGGCATTTTAGTGGAAACTAGAGTGCCTTTTTTCGTTTTTAGATTTTGTCTTTCAATTGACAATATGAGGGACTTATGGAAAAAAGGCTAAAAAAGTTGGAACGGAAAGAGGGGTTCATTACACTAATAAGGGCTACATCTAATTCGAATGTGTAGTAAAAATCTAGTGTTATGAAAAGAATTCATGAGTTTCAAGCGGAAGGATATTATTTATTTGAGAGTATGTCAGGCGCACGCAGTTGTTATTTTGAATCGGAAAAAGAGATATCAATATTTAAAAAGTTGTGGTCAAGGTATATGAGTTCCTATACAGAAACATACAAGCAATATTTTTCGTCGGAAGGTTATCAAATATTATTAAAGATTAAGAGTGTATCGATCATACATAAGCGATATATAAACAGATGCAAGAAGAAGAAAAAGGAATTAAATCCTATATTTCTCAAGGAAACATGGAGGATAATAAGTGAGCAGGTAAGAATATTTCATAGTGTTTATGCTAAGACTATAAATGTGATAAGGGGAAGAGAGGGAGTTTTGGTAAAGAATAGGTACAGGAGGTATTATTTTGATGGGTATGAAGAATTCAAGGAATATGAGCGGAAGATGGATGAAGAAGAGCGGATTAAGACACAGTGAAATTCGAGATATATAGTAAGTAGTAGGTGGGTAGATGCTGTAAATTGGGAATTTGTAAGGGGGGCTGAGAAGGTTTTGGGTTCGATGGATAAACGTTTTCGCCATTACGTAGTATCAAATTTAATCAATTCAACGATTTCACTACATTCACCATAAATCCAAACTCAGAATACTTACATTCCCTCAATTAACATCTCGAAAATCAACTCTTTCCATAACTTGATTCTTCTACTCGCCATTCTTCTTTTCATTTTACGAAGAAGTCCATAACATCCCTATCCATATTGAGCATCATCCACAAAGAGTATTGACGGATAAAAATTAATTTTTCGACCATTATATGGTTCATGTCTGTTTTAAAACTGAATATCCAAGTTTTAAAAAGCTCGAAAGAAAATATTTATCTAAATAAAGGTTCATCATTTCTTTCTCAAAAATTAGTACGCATTGCTATCGCTTAATAACTCAATACTATAATATTTGCTTTCATATATAACTTTTAAACAACAATTCTAAATGCTTCTAATACAGATTGTACTATATAATTGTGGATAAAATTCAGTAATTATCCAAAGAGAATCATGGAGAAAAGCAGATATCATACCAATTCTGTTTTAAGGTTTCACTTTAGTTTCAAGGATTATTAAATCAAATACAAAACAGAAAACCCAAAGATAGCCTTCGCTACCAAAAGTATTCTAACGAAGTAGTTGCTTTTATAAACTTCAAAATATATGAAATTCTAAAGCAGAAATGTATAAAGCCTTATCGCTGTTGAGCATTTTCGACGAAGAGTATATCATACCAATTCTGTTTTAAGGTTTCACTTTAGTTTCAAGAATTATAAAATCAAGTACAAGGCAGAAAACGCAAGGATAGCATTAGCTATCATGAGTATTTCTAACGAAGTAATTGCTTTTATAAACTTGAAAGTATGTGAAATTCTAAAGCAGAAATGGTATAAGGATAAAACTTAATTTTTCCGCTATTATAGGGTTCAACCTGTATAAATCTCCCAATAAGGTTATTACCCTTTTATTAATTATTTATACCACCTTTACACTTTAATTGATTATTAGTCCTTTTGACTTTTTATTTAATGAACAAATTATCTTCTCTTTTTAGTTATGTGTCCAAATATCGCAAACAGGTATATGCAACAATTATTGCTCACATCCTTTCTGCTTTATTTACCGTAATTTCACTTCCACTTATTATCCCGTTTTTCAACATCCTTTTTCAATCCGATGTAGAAACTGCAGTTAAACCTGATTCTTTTTGGCAAATTGACCAATTTCTTAAATATCAGTTTGCTTCGCTAATTGAAAATTCAACAAAGCAAAAAGCTTTACTATACGTATGCATAGCCATTCTATTTACCTTCTTTTTCAAAAACTTATTTCGTTACTTAGCTAGTTACTTTATTACTCCTGTAAGAAATAATATAGTGGCTGATATGCGAGATAATTTATTCCAAAAATATCTTAGCCTTCCCATGAGCTTCTATAGTGAAGAAAGAAAAGGAAACCTTATTACCCGTATGAGCACCGATATAACTGAAATTGAACATAGTATTCTTAATGTCCTCGAAGGTGCTTTCAAAGCCCCATTTATTCTTGTTGGATGCTTGCTATTCATGCTATATATTAGTGTAAAATTAACTCTCTTTGTTTTTGTTCTTCTTATTGTCGTGATATTTATTATTGGAACCATCTCTCGTTCTCTAAGAAGAGAAAGCGGCCAAGCACAATCTTCTATATCAAATATTATTTCCCTCCTTGAAGAAAGCCTTGGCGGTATAAAAATAATCAAAGCTTTTAAGGCTGAAGAATTTCAAAAATCCCGATTCTCAGCAGAGAATAGAAAGTATAAAACAATTCTTACTCGTATCATTCGTCGTCGTGATCTCTCCTCCCCTCTTAGCGAATTTCTCGGTGTCACAATTGTTGCAATCTTACTTTTTTATGGATCCCAACTCGTTTTTACTGGTCAACTAAAACCTGAAACATTCTTTGCTTTCATTTTTGCTTTCTATAGTATCATTGAACCTGCTAAGTTGCTGTCCAATGCATATTACAATGTCCAAAAAGGACTTGCATCAGTTGACAGAATAGAAGAAATGCAACTCCTTCAAAATGAAATTCATAACAATCAAGGTGATGCTTTACTCGATAAAATCAATGAAGGTATTCACTTTAAAAACATCCATTTTACTTACCCTAATTCCGACAACCCAGTTCTTGAGAACCTAAACTTATTTTTTCCCGCCAATAAAATAACTGCTCTTGTAGGTCTTTCTGGTGCTGGAAAAACAAGTGTAGTTGACCTTATCCCGCGTTTTTATGATCCTACGGAAGGTGAAATCTTCTTCGATAAAATCCATATACAATCACTAAACCTTGACAGTATAAGAGAAAACATTGGACTTGTTTCCCAAGATGCCGTACTCTTCAACGATACCATTAAAAACAACTTAACTTTTGGAACGAAAGATCTTACCGATGAAAAAATAATGGAAGCAGTCAAATTAGCAAACGCATGGGAATTCATACAAAATACAGAACTTGGATTCGAAACTTTAATTGGTGATCGAGGTGTAAAACTTTCCGGTGGTCAAAGACAAAGACTTACACTTGCTAGAGCTATTCTTAAAAATGCACCTATCCTAATATTGGATGAGGCAACAAGTGCTCTAGATGCCGAGTCCGAAACTAAAGTGCAATCTGCTCTTGATGGTTTTATGGCAAATAGAACAACTATTGTAATTGCACATAGATTAAGTACTGTAAAACAAGCAGACAATATCTATGTTCTTAGAGATGGTAAGCTAGTTGAACAAGGGACACACGAACAGTTGATTGAAAATAAAAATGAATACTTCCGCTTTGTAAGCCTACAAGAGCTTAGTAATTCATAAATCCACCTTTTAACATTGCTATTGTTTTGTTAATAATTTGCTAAATATTGAACATAAACAATAAATTACATATTAAATAATTTACCAATGTGATGTTTTCTATATCTTATTAGGATTTAAATTCTTACTTTTATGTTTAAATTCGTATTAGGTCTGGCTAGAACACCCTATTATGAAGATGAAATATCAAAACTATGCGGAATTTATACTTTATTGTTTTTTGTTTGATTTGCTCTCAATCTTTCGGGCAGATTTCTATAGATAAATTTAGCATGCCGTCTCAAGGTGAAACCTTAAAGACTTGGCTTTCCCTTAATACTAACGTAGATTTAGGTACAACCGGTGGTCCTCAAACATGGGATTTCACATCGCTTTCTAAAGATGTTGAAAATAATGTTGAATTACTTGCAACTTCTGAAGGGTCTCTTGATATTTCAAATGCAAGTTTTCTTATTAAGACAGGTGAGTTTATTGAAAGATATTTCCTTAAAACAGATGAAAACATAACTGAAATCTTCTTGAAAACGATAGATCCAGTTTTTGAATCTTTCGAAATTGAAAATGCTTACGATGAAGCACCTGTTTATAGAAAAGGAAACATTTCTTATAATCAAGAATATACTAGTAACTCACTTTACCGAGCGGCAATTGCTTGGGATGAATTACCTGATACCATAACTAGTCAGGTTGGACTTGCACTTGATTCAATTCGGATTAACACTAATTTCGAAAGAACAGATAATATAGATGCTTATGGAACTGTTCAGTTACCTGATGGTAATTGGGAAGCACTTCGAGAAACCTCTACTGTAGAAAGAACAATCACAATTGATATCTTTTTCTTAGGTGCATGGATTAATGCTCCGTCTGAAATCCTGGAAGTTGCTTTAGGTGGATTTGCTGATGTTTTAGCTCCTGACACTACTTATATGACTAACTTTTATACCGATCAAGCAATTGAAGTTCTTGCTGCTTTCGCCGTTTCTGAAGATGGAGAAATTCAAAGTGCTGAATTCAAAGAAGGGTCTGAAATAACGCACACTTTTGAATTTGAGAATAAGCGACCTGATGTTAAAACATATCCTAATCCAAGTTTTGGAAATGTAACTTTCAACTTTGAAAATACACCAAATGGTGATTATACTATTCAAGTTTTTGATATTCTTGGTAAAAAATTGTGGTCTAAAAATGTTTCTTACAAGTCGTATAAACCTATTCATGCTGACTTAAGTAATTTAAAAAAGGGAACTTACCTTTACTCTGTATATGATAGTTTAGGTAACAAAATTGTGACTAAGAGAATAGTTATTTTGAATCCGTAGTCTTTTGGTTTTTGGGCTTTAAGCCCAAAATTATTCATTCAACTCCCTCAGTTTCCATTTTTATAAGGATAGCTATACAATACCTTTTCTAACCTAGCCTATTGTTGACCTATATATTGCTTAAGGTCACTGAGTGACAGCCGAAATGCCAAATTAAACATCTAGTCCCTTTTCTCTCCGTCTCTACACATTTTTTTTACGCAGTTCCGTCAATCTGAACTATGTCATGTTCAGCTCTTCCAATGGACGTTCGCTCACTTAAATGTCGAAATTTTTGCAAAAGTATGACCAGTTATTTATTTAACTCCTACATTTTCATTGATATGTTCCCATAAGGACTTCTTGTTATACATTCTGACTTATATAATAATAAGGATGACTAACAAATAACATTTTATTTGTCTTATTTCATAAGGCCACTGAGTGGAAGCCTATTAAAACAACTGATTGTCAGCCTATTAAGTCATTGAGCGTCAGCCGAAGTGCAAAAAAAGAGTGCACTAGAAATTAATCCAGTACACTCCGTAGTTTAGTTTGGAACAATTATATTAGTCCCAAGACCACCCAAATTTCAACTTTAATCCAGCATATGGGCCTGATAATTCTTGATCTGTAAATCCGTTCAGATTACTTTCTTGGATAATTCTATATCCTCCATCCAATCCTATTTTCATCCATCGGAAAACATTAAGTTCGAGTGTAACACTCGGTTGATAAACTTGTATATTATCTATTATATCTTCATTGTTAATATTCCCTCTTCCTGCATACATATTAAATACAGGGTGAAAAGGCTTATGTGCCCAAGGAGAATATCCCACAGTCAACCCGTTGGAATTTAAATTCACATTCGAGTTACCGTCTAGTGCAAATTGCGCATTTAATCCATCCCAACCAATCAAAACCTTTTTATTTAATTCGAATACGAAAAACCCATTTCGTGAAATCGAAAAATCATCTTGAAACGAACTGATATTATGCATATATCCACCCCACGCTCCAGTCAAATGTATACCAGTTTTACCAAAAATTGTTTCATCTTTTTGGGCATGCGCAGAAAACGTAAAAAAACTAATTGCTACAAATAGTAAAAGTATCTTTTTCATAATAATATTTTAATTGGTTAAAAATCTTGCCCTTTTGGACGGACAGTCATATAAATAGACATACTATTGACGGAGGGGTTACAGTTGCAGTTACAGAAAATCCTGCAAATCCGATAAAACATACTTTTTTTTAGACGAAACCTATATTTTTTCGAAAGAAGACAAATCATCAAGATTCACAAGTGCCTTCTCTGTATCATATGAAGTGATTGGTTTAAAATGAGCAGAATATATGATATCCTTATGTGTATACGAAGTTCTTACTTTGATCTTTTGATCATAAATCTCATCGAAAGCCGTAATAAAAATAAGGAATTCAAGACCTTGAACATGATTAGTGGTCAATAATTGACTACATGGTGAATCCTGCCCTATTTTATGAATGAGCGTCCAACTAGTAGTTAATAATGATATGTGTTGTAATTCTAAAGGAGTCTTTTTATAGCGTCTTACAACTTGATTTCCAACACGTTCAATATATGAAGTAATTATTATTGCGTTTAAATCACTCAAATCTGAATTTGAAAAATTAGCCAATCTCAGTTTTAAATGAGGTTCTTCAGTTGACTTATTTATTATTATATTTTTACTGAAACGAATATCGGCTTTCGAACTAGTAAATCTTCCATAAACAAGACCTGTTGCAATCGCGAAAAAAATCAATCCCATGAAAGCTTCAAAACTTGCACCTATATTCACCCATAAATTAGATGGACTCATATGCCCATACCCTACAGTGGTAAATGTTTGTGTACTGAACCAGAAACAATCCAACCAACTGAAACTACCATTGGAAAAGGAAAGCCCGCTTTCGCCGAATGCATAATAATATGAAGCAAATAAAACATTCAAAATGATATAAAATAAAAGAATGGCTAAAAAGAATTGCCATGTCGACATTTTAAGAAATCGCTTGTATAAACTTAGTTTTCTAAAATAATCACTGCCTATATGATGAACATTTAACGAGCCATCTCTATTC
>CAZMKA010000027.1:19617-20525 GCA_964566605.1 uncultured Saprospiraceae bacterium
ACCGCACACCTGGTAATGACAAATTCTCCTCGAATCCAAACTCCTTTTCAGTTTGATCTTCAGATTCCTCAATATTCTTGTCTATATATTTTTGTTCTTTACTCATTCGAATACAATATCAACATAAAAAACGAAATTTGGATCATGAAATTAAATTTACCTTCTCCTTTAGAAAAAATTCATCTAAATAATAAAGTGGGAGCTATATACATAAAACGTGATGACTTAATTCATCCATTAATTTCAGGAAATAAATGGAGAAAATTAAAAGGTATTGTTGAGCGCTTCAACGGAGAACAAATTATTACATATGGTGGAGCATTTTCTAATCATCTGCTAGCCGTCGCAAACTATGCGCATTTAAAAGGACTTACGTCGAAAGGGTATATAAGAGGCAAAGAATTGAATAGCGATAATCCTACTTTGTCTGAATGTATAAAATTCGGAATGAAATTAGTGTTCATGGATAGAGAAGAATACCGTGAACTAACAAGCACATTACAGTTTAATACATTGGATTTCAATAAAGAGCAACTAATCATTCCTGAAGGAGGAACCACACCATTTGTAAAAATAGGGATGAAAGATTTAGTAGATGAAATAAAAATTCAACTTAATTCCATTAATCCTCTTCATGTATTTTGTTCCTATGGCACAGGTGGAACTTCGTTAGGAATAGGAATGAATTTAAAGAAAGAAGACCATCTTACAATCGTACCCGCAATTAAAGGCTTAGATGAGATTGCCATAGAAAAGAAGCAACAAGAATTGAAATGTTCTTTTTCCAACTATAGTTTAAAATACTACGAGGGAATGAAAAATTACGCAGCCAAAGACTTAGAATTATTTCAATTCTGTGAAGATTTTCTAACAACGACAAGGTGAACAAACCCTTGCTCAAAAAATGA
>CAZMKA010000027.1:20535-29304 GCA_964566605.1 uncultured Saprospiraceae bacterium
CTTCTACTCGACCCCATTTACACTGCAAAGCTTATGTACTATATATGTAAGCATTACAATAATTCCTTGAACGACCAAGAAATAGTATTTATTCATACGGGAGGAATCCAAGCTTGGAAAGGTTATTTCTATAGATTTCCAGAGTTAAAAACTAGATTCAAAAATATTTATGAAAAAATCCACTTAGCAAGATAACCCTAAAACTTTGGAAATTGCTACAGGAAAAAATTCATACTCTAGTGCTCCAACTTTCTTAGCAACATCTTCAGCTGTATCTTGTGGAGATATACTGCATGATTCCTGTAAAATTATCTCACCCTCATCATACTTCTCGTTTACATAATGAATACTTATGCCGGATTCTGACTCATTATTCTCTATAACAGTTCGATGAACATTCATACCATACATGCCTTTTCCTCCATATTTTGGTAACAAGGCTGGATGAATATTAATAATTTTATTAGGAAATGATTTAATAAGATATTCAGGAATCAAAAGCAAGAATCCAGCTAAAACGATTAAGTCTATGGGGTATTCTTTTAAGATAGATTGAAGGAATACACCATCCCTAAAGCTAGACTTACTTACTATGACAACAGGAATCTTTAATCGCTTAGCACGTTGAATTACAAACGCATCGTATTTATTCGTTAGAATAAATTCAATCTTAACTTGATCTGAATCTTTGAAATAAGAGTATATATTTTCGGCATTTGAACCACTACCGCTAGCAAAAATCGCTATTCGCTTCATTTTCCTATTTTCTTAATGGTAAAAACGTCGACGTTCTATAAGGATCAACCTCTACCATAATATCATACACAATCGATTTTTCCGCTCGATCTGAAACTAGAAAAACCTCCAAAACCTCATCATGCTTACTATCACTAAACATTTGAATAATCATAGCATTTGGATAAGATTGGTTTGCTCTTTGAATAGATTTTAGGGAAGACAGTACAATCGCTTTACCTTTGCCAGGATCATCATGCATAATATCTAAACCCTTTCGGTGGTATATATACATTGCTTCTCGAAAACCTCTCAACCTTGGATTAAGAATATTTTCCACCATCCAGTATCTGCTTCTTTTTCTATTTCCATCACCTGGTGACCAACCTGATGTAAGCTGAACATTACTCGGTAAAGAAAGAATCATGTTATTTACAATATTATAATACTCATCCCCTCCATATTTCGAAAATGAATCGTAATCCATTCCTATCGCTATGTAAGCATAGAAAGTAAGTACTGAAGATAAGTTATCGAAATATTGATCTTGACTATTTCGAATTGGTTGATTCTCTATATAAGTAAACGATACTTCTTCTCGGTAATTTAATAAGGTCGTTTTTTGAGTCGAATTGAAGATGGGGCGAATAGATTGCACTGAAAATTCAGCTGTAAATGCATTTGAACCTTCTTCACTGCTAATTGCAACTAATAAATTCCCTTCTATCCTTTCTTCAATGGTAAACTCATCATTCGTCCACTTTGTAGTATTTAGAAACTCTTCAATCTGAGATTCCATAATAGTGATTACACGCGGATCTGTAGTATTCAAGTTAGGTGCACTAACTGTTACATTAAAATTCAGCTCTTGTGCATTTATATTTAGTACAGCTAATAAAGAACATATAAACAATAAGCTACTCTTCAACATTATTTTACTTTTAGTCATCCACATATTATAACCTACTTACAAGCGTATCTATTATGTTTATAGCCGCTTTTTTCTTTGAAGTTAATGGATAAGATTGTATTAGTCCTGCCTCGTCGTAAATAGAAATTTTATTTGTATCATGAGCAAAACCAGCTCCTTTGTCTGCTAAAGTATTTAACACAATCAGATCAAAGTTCTTTTTCTTAAGTTTTGCTTGAGCATTCACCGCTCCATTTTCTGTCTCCAGCGCGAACCCTATATGAAATTGTTTCTTCTTCTTTCCTCCTATAGTTTTAGCTATATCAACCGTACGCTCTAGTCCTATGGAAAGATCGTCATCTGATTTCTTTATTTTTTGCCGAGCTATTGTTTGTGGTTTATAGTCTGCTACTGCTGCAGCAAATACTACGATATCACAATTATTATAAGCTTCATCAACGGCTTCATACATTTGTGCTGCATTACGAACGCGAACGGTGGTGTATTCTTCTGTTGTTTTTATTGGGCTGGGGCCCAAAACTAGTGTTACTTCGGCTCCTCTGCTTGCTAAAGCTTCTGCGATGGCAATCCCCATCTTACCTGTGCTTCTATTTCCTATATATCTTACAGGATCTAAATCCTCATAAGTAGGTCCAGCAGTAACGATAGCTTTTTTATTGAGTAAATCTTTCTTAGCATTAAGAAAATCAGTAAGAACTTCTAGGATTTCTTCAGGCTCAGCCATTCTACCTTCACCTTTCAAGCCACTTGCCAATTCACCTTTTCCTACTTGAATATAATGGTTTCCATATGATTGGAGTTTCTCTAGATTTCTTTGTGTACTTGGGTGTTTCCACATATCTAAATCCATTGCTGGAGCGAAAAAGACAGGACATTTAGCTGAGAGATAACAAGCAATAACCATATTATCAGCTATACCATTTACCATCTTTGCCATTGTTGTGGCTGTTACTGGAGCAACAATCATCACATCAGCCCAAAGACCTAACTCTACATGATTATTCCAGTGATCTTCAGAACTAACATCACTGTAGACTTGATTCTTAGAAAGCGTAGAAAAACTAAGAGGAGAAACAAAATCAGTTGAAGCAGGAGTCATAATAACTTTGACTTCCGCTCCATTTTTAATAAGTAAGCGGGTAAGAATTAAACTCTTGTAAACGGCTATAGAACCGCTTACTGCAAGTAATATTTTCTTGCCCTTAAATTGCATTACGTCCTTTTTTAGTAACTAATTACTTATTTGACGCTTCTGAATCTTGATTTCTGTAACTATAATCAAGGTCATTAGCTAAAAACTCATTAGTTGCAATTAGCACTGGATTCGGAAGTCTTTCATAAAACTTCGAAATTTCGATTTGCTCTTTATTCTCTTGCACTTCTTCTATCGTATCAGAAGTAACTGCAAATTCTTTCAATTTTGCATGTAACTCTTCTCTCAAATCAACTGATAGTTGATTTGCTCTTTTAGAAATAACTGTAAGTACTTCGTATATATTTCCAGTCTTGCTCGCCAAGTCTTTTACATCTCTTGGTGAAACATTTGGATCCAATCCTTGTACTTTACTTTTAATATCTGCCATGTTATAATATTTCCTTTATCTTATTCTTAGAATCTTTTATTAAAGATTTAAGTTCCCTATTATACTTCGATTTAGGGTGTTTCTTCTTAAATAGTTCTATTCTTTCCAATACTTCCTCAAATCTTTCAAGCTGTTTACTATAAATACTATTCTTTGCTAAGTCGTAACTAGCTAATACAGATTTATATCTTGCCTCTTCTACTAATTCAGAATCTGGAAACTCCTGAATCATGTTCTCAAACGAAACCAATGCTGCTTCGTACTGCTTTATATTTAAATACAGTTCACCTTGATGGAATGCCTTAATTTCTTGTTTTTTACGCATTTCAATAATCAATTCATTTGCCTCCTTTACTTTTTTTGAATTTGGAAAAGTATTTATAAACAATTGAAACTCTGATATTGCAACGTCGCTATATGATTGATCTAGTTTAAAGTTGGGACTTAATGCATAATTACTATAAGCAGCCATGTATAAAGCCTCTTCACGATTTGGATCGTTAATATATGTATTTGAGAAATTCTTGAAATAATGATTAGCCAAAATGAATTCTGACAAATGGTAATGTGTGTAAGCATATTTGAAAAATATATCAGCAGCTCTTTCTTTTCCTCTGTAAAAAGGAATCACTATTTCATATAATGTCTGAGCTTGAAGATAATTCTCATCTTCAAAATACTTATCAGCAGTTTCTACCATTTTTTCTGGATCACCGCTAGCTCTTACTTTTTCAAACTCCGTTTTACACGAGCTGAAAAAAACTCCAATAAATACAAATAAAATAAAAATAGATTTCACTTTCATAAGCCCGCAAAGATAGTACAATTATATGAACGAATCAAACATAAATTTGTGATATACAATTGATGAAAATATTAAAATATCTTAAAGTCAATCAATTGGCTTAAATTTCCTTTAAATTCACCTGACTCTCTAGAAATGCATCAAGTTTAACCGAAGCTTCTTTATAACCAATATTATACATCTTTTTCATTTTAAACATGTTAAACGTAGCATAATTAGATAGTTGAGAAGGAGAAATTACTACATCACATTCCTTATATTTAACTAAACTACTTGACCTTGTACTTATTGTAAAAACACGTTGAACCAATGAAAAAGTAGATTTCAACTTTCGTCTATCAAGAAAATCTACTTTTTGTACATTCACACCAATAAGGTATTTGCACTTTGGTCTTATTATTTCAACGGGAAAATTATTTAGTATTCCTCCGTCAGAGTATAAATTACCTTCAAACAAAACCGGAGCAAAAATTCCAGGAAAACTGCAACTTGCCAAAATAGGTTTGATTAAAGGACCTGAATTAAAAATCTTTTGTTTCGCGCTTTCTATATCTGTGGCGACTATATAAAATGGCAAATTCAAATTTTCAAATGAATCTTCACGTAAAAGAGGCTCAAGTAATTTACCAAGAGCATCCGTATTCAATAAACCTGGTTTCTTCCAAGTAAAAAATCCCGCTTTAAAAATAGACGTCGATAAAAAGAAATCTAATATTTCGTCACTTTTATATCCATGAGCATATAATGCCCCTACTATTGAGCCTGCACTCGTTCCTGAAATAACATCAATTGCAATTCCTCTTTCTTCAATTGCTTTAAGCACTCCTATATGAGCTGCACCTTTAGCTCCCCCACCGCTTAATGTTAATCCAAATTCAAATTTTTGGTCCATTTAATATATTTTTTTTAGTAGTTTATTTATGTTTTTATCTACAATATTTAATTTTAAATTACTTTATATCAATAACTTATGAAGTATAATAAATAATTTATATTCTACAAATACAATATTTTGTCCTTCATTTGAACCCTTTATCGTTATATATTTACATCGTGAATAAAGATTTTACAATTTGTACTGAACATATACAAATTCAAACTATGACAAGCATTATCAATGAGTAGAGCATTGCAACAAAATAAATTTTAGATAACGCTGAAAGAGTTTAAAAGATTGAGTAAATAAATATAGTTATTCTAAAACCGATATAAATTTGGATATGTTCACGGGATTATAATTTGCAAAGTTAGTCATCTATAGAGTTGACTAACTTTTTTTTTGCTCTAACTTCAGGGCAAATTGATCAGTTTCATAAAGTCAATGTTAATATTAGTTAATAGTTGATCAATCAGCTCAACCCCTTAATCAATCCTTAAGTCTTCTATTACATATCCTTCATACACCGATTTATCAAACGAAATAGGATCTGTAAGTTGATTTGAAAGCTCAAGTTCCTCTATATTTATTTCAATCTTACTAGCATCTTTATTGAAGATCTTTATATGCTTTAAGTCTTTCTCTTTTGAATCAATAGCAATTCTTATTTTACTTAAATCTGAATATCTGTCTGTAGGTTTAAACTCGATTAATACACAGTTTTTCCCTTCTACCATTTCCTCACCTACGATTGCATACTCAAATTCTCCAGAGTCATATTTCTCCATTAGTGAAATAGGGTTGTATAAATCTGTTGCCTCATCATCAAGAGCATCATTAATTTGAACAACTTTATCTACTTTATCAATTACATAAAAGCCAGTAGAAGTACTTATAATTTCATTATCCCCTATTGACACAAAATACGAATCGGAATTTTGAATCAATTTTCCTTGATTAACATCTTCTTCAGCTTCTAGGTAATCCACTGAGAAACTAAAATTAGCATTTACTTGCTTTTGAGACTTAATTTTAAGACTAATCTCTTTAAGGATTTGTTCTGCCTCTGCATCGTATATCTTTTGGGCTTTAAGCCCAAAAAAACAAATTACCATTACTAATATCAAACTGTATTTCATAGGATAAATTTATGTATAATAATAATATGAAACGAACCATTTATCATTGAAATGACGAATGAGATGAATAAATTATTTTAAAAAGCTGTTAAATAAATAAAAGTAATACCAATTCTGTTTTAAGGTTTCACTTTAGTTTCAAGGATTATAAAATCAAATACAAAGCAAAATGGTATAATATCTTGAGTCAACTCACAAATGCACATAAAACAAAAAGCCGCATATTATTACATATACGGCTTTATTAATTTAATGTTGAATTTATTTATTTGCTGCGTACAGTCTATTCACCTCATCCCAATTGATAACATTGAAAAACGCTGAAACATAATCAGGCCTTTTATTTTGGTATTTTAGGTAGTATGCATGTTCCCATACATCCAATCCTAATATAGGCGTTCCTCCACATCCAACAGTTGGCATAAGAGGATTATCTTGATTAGGAGAAGAACAAACTTCTACTTTTCCACCTTTGTGGACACACAACCAAGCCCAACCAGAACCGAATCTAGTTTTTGCAGCTGATGAAAACTTTTCTTTGAAAGAATCATAAGATCCGAACGCGTCATTTATAGCATTAGCAACATCTCCTGTTGGCGCTCCACCACCATTCGGTGACATAACAGACCAAAATAAACGGTGATTATAATATCCACCACCATTATTACGCACTCCGCTATTAGTCATATCTAAAGAACCTAATATATCTTCTATACTTTTTCCTTCAAGATCAGTTCCTTCTATAGCCGCATTTAATTTTTTAGTATATCCAGCATGATGTTTACCATGATGAATATTCATCGTTTGCTCATCTATATTTGGTTCTAATGCATTTGCAGCATATGGTAAGTCAGGTAATTCGAAAGCCATTTTAATGTATTTATCCCATTTTGGGTAGTTAATTAATTAATTCCTATATAATAATATACAAATTAGATTATGTATTGTTTATTATATCAACGTGAAATTACAAACTTCTATCTTTTAGCTTTTTGCTTTATTTTAGGAGGAGTATTTATCTTCATATCCTCACCAAGCATATTCGCTGCAGCAAAAGATGTAACCATTTGGGAAAGCATATCACTAGCAGCTGATGGCGAGTTAGGTAATAAGATTAAGTTACTCTTATTCGACTCCCCCATTGCTTGAAGTGTATCGTAATGCTGTGTTATAACGATTAAAGCACTTGCCTCTTGAGAATTAATTCCTACTTGATTCAACACTTCTACGGAATCTTCAAGACCTTTTGCAATTTCACGTCTTTGATCAGCTGTACCTTGACCTTGAAGTCTCTTGCTTTCAGCTTCAGCTTTCGCTTTAGCTACAATTCTAATTCTTTCTGCTTCACCTTCATACTCAGCTGCTACTTTTTCACGCTCTGAAGCATTAATCCTATTCATAGCATCTTTTACAGCCGCATCAGGATCAATATCAGTTACTAGTGCTTTAATAATTCCATATCCATAGGCATTCATCGCTCCCTCCAATTCTCGCTTTATAGCAATCGCTATATCATCTTTTCTCAAGAAAACATCATCCAATTTCAATTTTGGAACTTCTGCTCTTACTGTATCAAATACATAAGAAGTAATTTGAGAATCCGGATCTTCTAATTTGTAAAATGCCTCATAGATATGTTCTTTTAGAATAACATATTGAACAGAAACTTTCATTTTGACGAATACATCATCCTTTGTTTTAGTTTCAACATTTACATCTAGCTGATTAATTTTCATTGAAACCTTTCCTGCTATCCTATCGAATATTGGTAACTTAAATTGAAGTCCTGGCATTCTTACAGAATTAAACTTACCAAATCTTTCGACAAGCGCAGCTGTCTGTTGTTTCACTGTAAAGATTGATCCTGTAACGATAATAAGAACTATAAATCCTATAACTCCTAATGGTACTAAAACTGGGTCCATGATTTTTATTTTTTAGTTAAGATATACAATATATATAATTAAACTGAAAAGCTAAGAGTTCCTTAGAATTTAATAATCAGATTAATCTATAATTTACATCGACAAAAGTTGCAAAACATAGATATTATGAAGTTGATAGATAATTATTGATAGTACATTCTTAAATATCCTTCATATAAGATATATTGAATTATATTTTATACCAGCTACAACAAAATTATAAGACTATATGATATTACCAAAGAGCGAACTTTGAATTTAAATACCACCTCTAAGTGTAAAATCTAATTTGATTGTATTCTTAAATTTAAGGTATAATAGTATTTCTGCATAAATAAGTTGGTTTAATTATGGTATATTATTATTATACATAATCAAAAAAACTAGCTTATTATTAAATACGGCAAATGAACGATTGGTAGTTTTTTTAGCAAAAATTTCTACGTTAAAGTCAGCTACTTGTGCTGAGCTTTTTGTCGAAGTACTTATACTGAGCTTTTCATCGAAGTATTTGTCTTCGATTTCTTCAAAGTAAAAAGAACTAAATTTCATATTTCAAGTGGGCTGCGCGAAAAAGTAAATGATAGACTGCATATATCCAATGTATTAGCATAGAAATAGCATAAACCTAGAATTTAGGCATAGTTTGAATTTTATACATCGCCATAAATTTCTCTTATGGGCAAAAAAAAGCCGAAAGAAAAAATCTTTCGGCTTATAATATTATTATGTCAATTAATAACCACTGTTTTTGTTTCCGCTATAGCTAGATCC
>CAZMKA010000028.1:0-22357 GCA_964566605.1 uncultured Saprospiraceae bacterium
CGCAGGATTCATAATCCTGAGGTCGGGAGTTCAAGTCTCCCTCACGCTACAAAGGCTTCAACATGAAAATGTTGAAGCCTTTTTGCGTTCGGGAGACGCCTACCCGCCCGCTGTCGCGGTTCAATCTCTCGAAGCACTGCCGTACTTCATCAGCCGAAAAGGCTGAACCGTTCTTTCTTCTCACGCTACAACATTAGGAAGTCTTACAAGTTGATACTTGTAGGACTTCTTTTGTTTTAAAAGTAGTATAGAAAAATACAAAAGATTTTTGCTTTTACCCTACACCCGCTCTATAATCGTAGCATAACCTTGTCCAACGCCTATACACATTGTAACTAAAGCATATCGCTTATTAGTTAATTGTAATTCAAGGGCTGCGGAATGCATGATTCTTGTTCCCGAAACACCTAGTGGATGTCCTATCGCGATTGCACCTCCGTTCGGGTTAATACGTGGGTCGTTATCTTTTAATCCAAGTTCTCTTGTGCATGCAAGTGCTTGCGCTGAAAAGGCTTCATTTAATTCGATGACGTCCATATCGTCTAGTGTTAGTCCCGCTTTTTCCAGTGCTTTTCTAGATGC
This sequence comes from uncultured Saprospiraceae bacterium, assembly GCA_964566605.1. GTDB lineage: Bacteria > Bacteroidota > Bacteroidia > Chitinophagales > Saprospiraceae > JAHDFB01. The sequence continues at coordinate 583 of CAZMKA010000028.1, forward strand.
ATAGACAGGACCAATTCCCATGATTCTTGGTTCGACTCCTACAACTGCAGAACTTACAATTCGTGCCATTGGCTTTAAATCATATTTATCTACCGCGTCTTGTGAAGCAACTATTACGGCAGCTGCTCCATCGTTTAGACCCGAAGCATTACCTGCAGTTACTGATCCACCTTCTTTTTTGAAGGCTGTTCTTAGTTTGGCTAGAATTTCTAGGGAAGTGTTCGGCTTGATGAATTCGTCCTGATCAAATACAATGGGATCGGTTTTTCTTTGGGGAATCGAAACCGGAACAATTTCCTTTGCCAAACGACCACTTTTTTGGGCGGAAGCCGCTTTATGCTGAGACCACATAGCAAATTTATCTTGATCTTCTCGTGAAATATTGTACTTCTCGGCAAGATTTTCGGCAGTTACACCCATTCCATCTACACCATACATTTCCTTCATCTTCTTATTCACAAACCTCCAACCAAAACTACTATCGTGCATCTGCGCATCGCGACCGAAAGGTCTTGAGACTTTGGAAATTACCCATGGACCTCTAGTCATATGCTCTACTCCACCTGCTATGAATACATCTCCATCACCTGCCTTAATCGCTCGATTCGCATGAATAATGGCAGACATTCCACTTGAGCATAATCTATTTACTGTTTCACCTGGAACACTCCAAGGCAAACCCGCTAGCAATGCACACATTCTTGCGACATTCCTATTATCTTCTCCCGCTTGATTCGCACAACCCAATATTACATCGTCGTATGCATCAAGTGGAATATTACTATATCGTTCAGTGATTGCTTTTATAGGGATGGCTCCCAAATCGTCCGTTCTTACAGTTGATAATGTTCCTGTAAATTTCCCAAATGCTGTCCTCACACCGTCAATAATAAATGCATCTTTCATTAACGTCTATTCTTATTTTTTGAATTATTTCTACGATTCCCTTTGTATCCACCACCTCTACCGCCAGAAGGTTTTCTTGGATTCCATTCAGGTGAAGTTCCCATTTCTTCAGGAACTTTCAGTTTAATTACTTCTTGTTCTATAAGTTTCTCAATCTTAGCGAATTTATACATATCGTCTTGATTCACTAAAGTGATTGCAACTCCAGTTGTGTCAGCACGAGCAGTTCTACCTATTCTATGTACATAATCTTCAGCATCTCTTGGAACATCATAATTAATAACCAAGTTGATGTCGGCCACGTCAATTCCCCTAGAAAGAACATCAGTTGCGACGATAACTCTAGTTTCTTTGGATTTGAATTTTCTTAGTGCAGACTCTCTTTCTTTCTGATCAAGATCACTTGAAACAGCTGCTACATCATAACCTTGTTTAGAAATTGCACGCACAATTGTACTCACATTTTTCTTTGTAGATGAAAATACAATAATTGATTTATATGCTGGTTTGTCATTAATTAACTTCCTAATCAACTTTGCTTTTTGTTCATCCTTGACTAGGTATGAAGCTTGTAAAATCCCTTTGGAAGGCTTCGAAATAGCTATGCTTATTTCCAATGGATCTTTAAGCATTGCCTTAGATAGTTTTCTAATTTTAGGAGGCATTGTAGCACTAAAAAGTAGATTAATTCTATCTTTTGGCATATGACGGACTATACGCATGATATCATCGTGAAATCCCATATCTAGCATTCGATCTGCCTCGTCAAGAATCAGATATTCTACTTGAGAGAAATCAGTATATTTAAAATTAAGGTGTGTAATTAGTTTACCTGGAGTTGCAACGACAATGTCGGCTCCATGTGAAAGTGCTTTTTTCTCTGCTTCGAATTCTTTACCACTTGTGCCACCATAAACGGGAATAGTTCCTACACCTGCGAAGTATGAAAATGCTTGAATTTGTTGATCGATTTGAATGACAAGTTCTCTTGTTGGGGCAATAACCACACAACGCGTTTTGTTAGATGATCTTTCCGACAATTGATCTAATACTGGCAGAATAAAAGCTGCTGTTTTACCTGTTCCTGTTTGGGCGCAAGCCAAAAGATCTTTACCGTCTAATATTGCTGGAATCGCCTTTTCTTGAATGGGAGTTGCTTTTTCAAAACCCATGTAATACAGAGCATCTTGAATTTTATCATTGAGACCTAGCTCGTCGAATGTCATATTTATATTTTAGTTAAGTAGCACTTGAATTTTGGGCTTTAAGCCCAAAAAAAATGCTTTAAGATTTTTTATGTTCACAAGACCCTTCACATTTACCATAAAGGTTTAAGTTATGATGAGTAACTTTAAAATTTAACATTTCTCCCATCATATTTTTGATGTTCTGAATTCTCGGGTCGCAGAATTCTGACACCTTACCACAATCCACACAAATCAAATGATCGTGCTGTTTGTAGCCGTAACTTTTTTCATATTGAGTTACATTTTTTCCAAATTGATGTTTAGTAATAAGATCACAAGCAACGAGTAATTCTAGTGTGTTATAGACTGTTGCACGACTAACACGATAATGTTGAGTTTTCATGTGTATGAAAAGAATTTCAGCATCAAAATGATCAGTACGTTTGTAAATTTCTTCAAGGATTGCGAAACGTTCAGGCGTTTTCCTCAAATTATTAGTTTCCATATAATTTGTAAAAATAGCTTTTGCTTCTTCAAACAACTGTTCATTAAATGTTGTACTTGCCTCCATTATTTATCTATTTTTCGAACGACATTGGAAATACCTTCAATTTCCCTAAGCGCTCTTATCGCTACATTCAATTGATCTGTATTCATTACAACGATACCAATATTTCCTTCAAAATATCCTTCTTGACCAGCAATACTAAAATTTCGAATATTGATTCCAAGTTGATTACTAATCTTATCTGATATTTTTTGGATAACACCTATACCAGAGTCTACACCTGTAACAACTAAATCTACAACAAAGTTATTTTTCTTACTGCCTACCCATTCTGCTTTTAACACTCGATAACCGTAATTAGCGATAAGGTGGGTTGCATTTTTACAACTTGTACGGTGAATTTTCAGACCTGAACCAGCTGTAAGATAAGCAAAAATACTGTCACCCTCTACTGGGTTACAACAAGTCGCGAAGTTATAGCCATATGTGTCAGCGGGTTCACCATTAACAAGAAGTTTAGCCTTTGCAAGTTTCGCTGCTCTATTAGCATCTTCTTTTTTGGTGGTAGGGTCTTCCTGCGGGATTATTTTATCCGTAGCCTCCGTTTGTATCAACTTAAGCATTTGGCTTTCTACCTCGAATACTTTCATATCATTTGAAAGATTGAGTTGACCTTGTGAAATAGCGTAATACAAATCTGGTCTTGAAATGAAGCCAAAATGTTTCACAAGCATATCAACATTTTCTTCGTAGTTGACTTTCATGTTTTTCAACTTACGCATTAACGCTTCTTTCCCAAGTTCGCCTTTTTTACGACGCTCTTCTTTCATTGCATTACGGATTTTAGCTCGTGCTTTTCCAGTAACAACGATTTTCAACCAGTCTTCAGTTGGTTTCTGATTTTTATTTGTAGTAACAAAAATCTGATCTCCGTTTTGGAGTTTATATCCCATGGGAACCAACTTATTATTGACTTTAAGAGCCGTTGCATGATAGCCAACTTCCGAGTGGATATCGAAAGCAAAATCTAATGCAGTTGCCCCTTTGGGAAGGATTCTCATATCACCTTGTGGAGTAAAAACATACACTTCCTCATTGAATAAATTCTTTTTGAAATCATTAATGAATTCTAGCGCATCACTATTAGAGGTGTCGAGAATGTCTCTTACATTATCAAGCCAAACATCAAATACAGAACTATTTGATTTTATGCCTTTATATTTCCAGTGAGCTGCGAAACCACGTTCCGCGATTTCATCCATTCTTTCTGTTCTGATTTGAACCTCAACGTATTTTCCCTCGGGCCCTATAACGGTTGTATGTAGAGACTCGTACCCATTCCCTTTGGGTGTAGTAACCCAATCCTTAAGTCTTTCAGGGATAGGATTGTAGACATCGGTAATAATAGAATAGATAGCCCAACAAGCAGTTTTCTCTTTTTCAGGTTCGACGTCCAGAATGACACGAACAGCGAATAAATCATAAATCTGTTCAAAAGGTACTTTCTTCGTTCTAATTTTATTAGCAATAGAAGAAATACTTTTGGGACGATAAAGTATCCTATATTTTATCTCTGTATCAGCAAAATGATTCTCAAGTGGATTGATAAATTCTTTTATATACCTTTGACGCTCAGTGTTTGAATTAGCTAATTTTTCAGTTATTTCTTGATAGAATTCAGGTTCTTGAATTCTCATAATGATGTCTTGAAACTCTGTTTTTAATTTATACAGCCCAAGTCGATGTGCTAAAGGTGCATAAATATATTCTGTTTCAGCAGCAATCTTTAGTTGTTTATGACGAGGCATTGCACCTAGAGTTCTCATATTATGAACACGGTCTGCCATTTTAATAAGAACAACTCGAACATCTTCAACGAGAGTAGAAATTACTTTTTTAAAATTTTCAGCTTGAGGGCTTTCGGAATTATTATACATTCCATCAAGCTTCGTAAGACCATCGACTATTTTCGTGATCTTTTCGCCAAAAACTTCTCGGATTTGTTCCAAAGTGTAAGGAGTGTCTTCTACTACATCATGAAGAATTGCACATATTACTGCGGTGGGACCAAGACCAATTTCTTGAAAACAAATTCTAGCTACTTCTAGTGGATGAAAAAGATAAGGTTCACCTGACTTTCTTCTTTGCTTCGCATGTCCTTCATAAGCTATATCATAAGCCTTGTTCAGTAATTCCAAATCATTTCCAGTAAGAGAAGGTTCGACAACTCTTTTTAATTCGTCAAAGACGGATTGTAATTCTTTATGTTCAACCTTGCTAATTGCAGTTGTTGATACTGGCATTGATTTATTTTTATTTACAGAATGTAAAAATAGTGCTTATTATTAACTTAAAAACTGCTTTTTCGAAGTTTTAGGTAAATTTACGGGATGTTTGGACCTGAAAGCATATATATTATTCTTGGAGGATTTGTAGCGGGAGCAATAAATTCACTGGCAGGATTTGGTTCAATCATAACTTTATACATCCTTATGGAGATTATAGGATTGCCGCCAAGTATAGCTAATGGAACCAATAGAGTTAATGTTTTTGCTAATGCATTTGCTTCGACAACAGCTTATATACAAAACAAGAAATTACGTCTTAAAAAGGTATGGCCACTTATAATAATTGTAATTGCGGGCACATTAGTTGGAGCATATACTGCTACTAAAATAAGTGATGATAATTTCAGGATAATTATTCGAATATTAATCATTTTAGTAACTGTTTTATTATTTCTAAATCCAAAAAGATGGATTATTAATGAATCGGATAATGTAGATTTAAATTGGTGGATATTAACGCCCGTCTTTTTAGTACTTGGGTTTTATGCTGGTCTTATACAGGTGGGTTCTGGTTTATTTATGTTAGCAGCTCTTGTACTCATAGGTAAAAGGGAAATATTCGAAGCCAATGCGATGAAGGTATTCATAATATTTCTGTATTCCTTTTTCGTGATATATACATTTCATATCAGTGGATTAATAAACTGGAAGGCAGGAATTCTATTAGCTGTATCTCAAGCAGCAGGAGCATATATTACATCTTTATTAGCGCCTAAAATAAAGAATGCAAATAAGTGGGCATATCGAGTTCTGCTACTTGTAGTTTTATTTATTTTAGTACGAGAAGTATACATGTTTTTTTGAGTTATACAGATTGAACCCAAAATGTGTCAATTGTTCTTTTCTAAAACGCCCCTCTTCATTATGTGTCTTACGACTTTTCTAATCAGATTTTAACACGAATAATTCTTCGTTAAATTCAAGATTTCATTTGTTATACATATTCTATTTTAAGATTGTATAAAATCTTACATTCAGAATTTTTTTTCTGAGAATTTACATTTTGGCACGATTTGTGATTTTCTAGATGCATTATGGATTTAGAGAAAATTAACCGAAAACATTTTATGGAGACTGACATGTACTATCGTGTTGGTTATGGTCTTTCATCCAAGTTATTGGATTTTAAAAATGGAATCATTTTTATTGAAGTAACGATGGGAAGAAAATGGAATAAAACCTATAATGCAACAGCTCATGAATTAGCTTATTGTTGGAAAGAAACTCATAGCGAACTTTCCAAAGCGATTGCTTGTAAGGTTTTCATTATTGATACAAAGAAAAATCATTATAAACAAAGTCTTATAAGCAGTGGGATTACCCCAGGATACGATGCAAAGAAAGGTGTTATATTCTCAGAATATTACATGAACTAAAATAAATTATTGCTGCGACTGTTACAGCAATCCTGATAGTGAAGCGAATTTTGAACACTCGAAATTCCTTAATGAATGATGAGGAATAGAACTAAAAATGCCCTTGAAAAAGGGCATTTTTTTTACTTTATAAGCATCCTATGTTCAAGTAAAAGAAAAAAACATTTATTAAATCAGAAGAGCTCTATAAGTATTTTCCATATCTTCTTTTATCAACATACTTATTGATTTCAATATCTTATTTCCAAAAGCACATTCAGTGCATCGTTTTTTAAGACAGTATTCTTTATATAAATGAATAAGTGCTTGAGTATCCATAGCGTTCTTTACCTGAATATTATGTTCTTTCCAACGTTTTATAATTTTATTGGACTCAGGTTTTAATTTAGTCATAAAGTCCATTGCTCTATCGACATATTTATCTTCACCCATAAATTGACCATAAGCGAATAAGTATGGAACAATGCTATTTACGATGATATTAGCTTTTGCTGTAAAGCCCATGTTTTTCTTGGAAATAGAAGTCTCTTTATCCCATAAAAAGTGATTATCCCAGTATTCGTGAGTTTCTAAATCAAACAAGTTCATCAGGTTTTCAAGATGTTCTTCATTCATTATTTTAGCATGCAAGTCCTTATGTTTATGATATAAGTCTGCTAAAAAAGCGATTCTCAAAGTAGGAAAAGAAGAAGGGCGCATTCTTGATAACTTCCACTCTACCCCATTCATCCCAACAAGCTGATATTTCTGTTTTAAAAAAGAATATTCTTCTTTCAAGCTTAATGGATATTGATCCTGCCAATCTCCATGTAACATACCAGCTTGACCAAAGAAGATTGCTTCAAGTTGGAATTTATTATAACTGTGTTTACTAATGAGAGAGATAGGAAGCGTTTTTGCCAAAGCTCCCATCGCATCACTATTAACAGGTAAGCCCATTCCTTTTGCTAACGAAACAAATAATGCTTGATTCCAATTATTATTATTCTCTTCAAGTTCTAAAGCAATGGGATAACTTTTGGCCTCGAGCCTTTCAATATACATCCGATTCAATTGAAAATAAAAGATATCAATTTCGTTATTGCCTAGTTCAGTTGAACAAGGAATATCTTCTGCACGGGCATGTAATTTTTCATAGCCCTCTACAATATGAAAAGGAATTCGATCTTTTAGCTCAATACATGGAATTCTAGAACCATCCTTCCGATAGATGATTTCATCCTCTTCATAAACAACATGTAAAATTACATTCTGATATTTTTCATCGGTCTCGTGTTTATGTTTTATCCAGTCACTGCTTAAAACATGCATCTCAATATGACCAAACCAATGAGATTTCCCAATAGAAATCATGCCTTCTAAAAAATCGGGTCCGGCGTTTAAGTTATAGTGCCCAAATTTTCCAATATCAATATTTTTCCCTTCTGTAGTAACAAGATTCTTAAAGTCGAAATTCTTCGTTTTCCATACATAGTGAATGAGTTCTTCTTTCATAGTTCTTCACACTTTTATTATTAGTGTAACGAACCCCTCATTTCGTTCCAATATTTTTCATGTTTTTTTAAAAAACATTTGAAACGTTTACTATATATGAGTTTGAAAGCATAGAAAAAAGACAATCATATTAAATAAATACTTAATGTGATTGATTTAGGATCTATAAAAAGCTTCTAAAATTGATCAAAATAAGTCTCCATAAACCATTTTAATAAATGGCCCATTCATGAAAGAACTGGGGTCAATTTGGCTTTGGAGGTTCACTCCATTTTTCATTTCACCTTGTAAAAGCATTCTAGCACATTCACACAAAGGAGCTGCAGTAGTTGATTGTATTGCTCTTAAAGTTTGACTACCTATTTGCATAGGATGAATCTTTACTACTTTATCTATAGCCCGAAGTCTTCCATCGTCTGCTTTACCTTTCACTCTACAATAGATAATAATGAAGTCATTTTCGACAGTAGGAATCTGTTCGAGCATTCTTTTTTCTAAGATCTTTTCGGGGTTTGGGACATTCCCAATATCCTCGATTTGTTCCTGAACCCAATTATAATGACCTACAAAACGCAAGGTTTTATAATTTATATTTTGGATTTTTTCTTTGAAGGCATCAGGAAAATCGGCTGCTCCACCCGAAGTAAAATTGTCTTCATATCGCACTCCTTGCAAGACTAATTCTGTAAGACCACTTAGAGACGGAACAGTAACTAATTCATTATTTTGAACGACTATTGCATCTTTAACATATTCTGTTGCAACACCAATAGGACTCCAGGTAAAAGCATAAAAATGAGGTGCTGAAGCATTTTCAGAAAGTGCTCCAACTTTCATTTCCATCAATTCCAATTCATCATTATTATATTCTTTTTGAAATTGTTGATACAAGTAATTGCCTAGAATATTTACAAAACCAGGTGCAACTCCCGTTTGAAGTGCAAATCCAGTTTCAGCATTCTCAGCTATTTTCACAATTTCATTAGTCTCGGCTACATACTCTGTCAAATTCACATAATGTAAATGATGCTTAACACAAAAACGCGCCATTCTAGGAGCGAGAGAACCAGGTAAACAATCGAGTAAAATGTCACATTTATCCAGCACCTTTTCCCACTCATCTTCCGTTCCATCTCTAGGCATCAAAACACTATGAACATTCACTTTTTGGGCACACCCTTCCAAAATAAATCTTGAAGATTTCTCTAAAGCTTTTTCACTAATATCACCCAGATATATAGTCACATCGAGTGCATCATTCTCTGCTAATAAAAGACCAGCAGCTTGTCCTATTCCACCTGCACCAGCAATCAAAATATTGTGTTTTCCCATTTATTATTAATTATGTTCCGAAATATTAATTTACCTCAAAAATAAATTCCTATTAAAGCTTAATTCTTAAATCATTATTTGACTAAAAATTAAAAATCCCAAATTAATAAAATGTTCTTAAATTATTTGTTACAACAACTAATTATTGATTGAAAATTATGTAAATGTTAATTTCAATGAAATTCGATAGTTTTTCATTTCTTTGTTCAAGATGCTGAAAACTAAAAACATACGATATAAATATAATGACGGGCCATCGTTTTTCTATCCTGATATTTCATGTGAAAAAGGAGATAGCGTTGTCATTCTTGGCGAATCCGGAGTAGGAAAGAGTACCTTATTATACATCCTTGGTGGATTACTTAAGCCTTTATCAGGTGAAGTTATAATCGATGGTGTAGATATATGCCAGTTAAATGGTGCATCTCTTGATTCCTTCAGAGGTCAAAAAATTGGTATTGTATTCCAAAAATCACATTTTATTTCATCACTAACAGTTCAAGAAAACTTAGTTTTTACAAGAAAATTAGCTGGATTAAAAGTAGATAAAAGAAGAGTTGAAGACATTCTCACCAGACTTGCCATTCCGCATAAAAAGAACAAATATCCTGAACAACTTAGTCAAGGAGAGCAACAAAGGTTTTCGATTGCAAGAGCACTTGTTACAAATCCACGGCTAATATTAGCAGACGAACCATCCAGTGCGCTCGATGATAAAAATTGCGAATTGATGGTTAATTTACTGAAAGAACAAGCGGAAGAAGATGGGGCAAGTTTAGCAATAGTAACACACGATTTTAGACTTAGCAATCTTTTCACCAATAAAATAGAATTAACATGAATGTATTCTATATAAGTTGGAAAAACATAAAAAAGAAAGGACTTTCAAGTTTTTTAAGTATCCTGTTGATTGCATTTGGAGTGGGATTATTGTCGCTTTTAATTCAGTTCAACAAACAGTTCAGTGAACAATTCGAGAAGAATCAAGCGGGAATAGATTTAGTAGTAGGAGCAAAAGGAAGTCCTTTACAATTGATACTTAACTCGATGTTTCACGTAGATGCTCCGACAGGAAATGTCAAGATAGAAGATGCCGCGTTTTTATTTAATCCCAAAAACCCTTTTATCAAAACTGCCATTCCTTTATCCATTGGTGATTCGTATAAAAGTTATCGGATTATTGGCACAACATCGAATTTCTTAGAATTATACGATGCAAAAATAAACGAAGGAAATCTTTGGGCCCAAGCCCTAGAAGTAGTAGTGGGAAGTGCTGTAGCTAAGGATCTTAATTTAAAGATAGGTTCTACATTTTTCTCATCTCATGGGTTCAATGAAGGCGATCTGGAACACGATGAAGGCGATCCTTTTATTGTGGTTGGAATTTTGGAATCATCCGGAACAGTAGCGGATAAAATCATATTGACATCTACTGAATCCATATGGGAAGTACATAGTGATCATAACCATTCAGATGAGCACAATCACGAAGAAAATGCCGAAGATCACGAGCACAACCATGAACACCACGAGCACGATGATCACGATCATGAAGAACATAACCACGATCATGAGGATAGGGCTTTCGCCCAAAATAAAGGGCCAGATACTGATATGATAGAATTGTCGGAAATAGAAACATTATTGCAAGAAAAGGATAAAGATATTACTTCTGTTTTAGTAAAATTCCATGCAGATAAAAAACGGTCTATTCCTGTAATAAACATGCCTAGAAACATTAACGAAAATACTCCAGTAATGGCAACTGCACCAAGTTACGAGCTGAATAAACTTTTAGCAAACGTAGGTGCAGCGCTACAATCAATATCATACTTAGCGATTTTAATAGCCATTATTAGTGCACTTAGTCTTTTCGTTTCATTGTTTAATAACTTGAAAGAAAGGCAATATGAACTTGCAATGATGCGAGTATGCGGAGGACGTCCATTACTTCTTTCGACATATATATTATGTGAGGCAATTATAATAGGAATAATAGGATTTATACTGGGAATTATATTGGCTCATGTTGCTTTATTATTCTTGTCGTCAATGTTGGATGGGCAATTTCATTACGGAATGAGTGCAATGACATTTTATAAAGAAGAATTATATCTTGGGCTAGCAACAATATTAATTAGTTTAGTTGCAGCATTAATTCCTTCATACAAAGCATACAAAACAGATATAATAAAGTCTTTACAATAAGTAACTAATATATTTTACTTTCTATCGAGCCAATTCCCCCATTTTTTGAAAAGTAGGTAAAACAGAATAATATTTATCCATCCAAAGACCAAAAAGCCACAAAGATAATAGGGCCAAGATCCTATCAATAATGGATTCTTTGCAATGGGAGGGCCACATAGAAAAATATAATTTCCATCGACTAGGTAATTTACAAATCCCACACAGCATAAAGTTGTAACCCCAATTAAAAAAGTATATAACCAAGCTTTGTTTTTAACTCGATGACCGAGCACATAAAACAAATACAAAGGCATAAGAATAATCATAGTATGACTCATATAGTACTCAATTGTAGAATATGTGGATATTTCAATTTCGAATTCGGGTGTCAAGATAGCTTGAAAAGCACCTGCCAATCCCAAAAGTAGAACAAATTCAAAAATCCTCTGGTTGAATTTCACTAGACATATTGCGCCTAGTATTTTGGAAATACCACATAGTTGAAGAGGAAGAGAAACATCAGGAGTCCAGTTTCTCGTGCCTAAAAAATATACTTGCCAAAGTATTGTAAGCCCAAAAGCAATAGATGCTAAGAAGTACCCGAATTTCTTTTTGATTTCATCGGTTTGTTTTTCTAAGAAAAATAGAACCAGAGAAATAACAAGCACAACTAAGGGTGAAAATATCCACCATTTTAAGCTAAATGTTTCTATGATTAAATTCTCATTCATATAAAATTAGGCAATTTATGCCCGCAAGTATCGAAATTATATTCCACAAAAAAGATTAAAACTTTTCTAGGTTTTGAGTTTTTTGCCCCACCAAGAAAAAATGAAATAAAAAAGAACGATATTAATAAAACCGAAGACAAGAAAACCAGACAAGTAATAAGGCCATGGACCTATTAATAATGGATTATCAACAACAGGCTTAGTACATAGGTAAATATAATTACCTTTGATAAAGTAATTGATTATTGCAACGATTGTTAAAACAACAAGGCCAATAAAGAAGGTAGTCCACCACGATTTTTTTCTTAATTGATGACCTTGGACATGCAATAAATATAGAGGCATAAGAATAATCATACCATGACCTAAATAATATTCAAGCAATGCAAAGGTGCTAAGAGGTATTTCCAATTGGGGTGTAAGAATAGATTGAAGTGCACCGCCAAGCCCCATAAGGAGGATAAATTCAAATATATTCTGATTGAATTTCACAAGAATTATGGCACCCAGTATTTTTGATATGCTGCAAAGATGTAGAGGCAAAGAAACTGACGCTTCCCAAGAATCGGTTACAATAAAATACAATTGCATTGCAAAAACGATAGCCAGCATAAAAACAGAAAGGAAGATTCCAAAACGATCCTTTGCTTGTTGGGATTGTTTACGCATAACAAATAGGACAAGACTAATTCCTAGAATTACACAAGAGGTATATATCCACCATTCGGAGCTAAAAGTAGGGATTGTATGGAATTCACTCATGAACTTAAATTAGGATTAATATAGATCGTACTTGATTAAGTAAAATCTGTATAAGATGTAATTATCGGAATTTTTACTTGCAAAGGCAACGAAAATAAGATTAAAAGAGTCTTAATAATAGATTGAGTAATAGAAAATGACAAGTTATTAAGGGAATAGCTTGTCATTTTCTTTTTAAGAAGGTGATATGAGGAATGGTATGTGGAGGTGGTTGGTTTTTGTTGGTAAATTTTAGTGTTACTAAATCCTGAAACGCAGTTTTCATATAGCCTACAGCATGTTTTTTTGTAAAGAAAACTTCTTTTATCTTTTTAAGGCAAACCCAAAATAGCTTTCCAAAATATTCAACAAATAAGCGAAGAGAAAAACATCTTAGTAAGATTTTTGAAAAAAAAATAATACTGACGCAACGATTACAGGAAGTAATTAATCATAGTAGTATACAGCATGTAAAAAAAGATAAATAACCATCTGAAATTAAAGTAAATTAGTAGTTTATAGTTAGACAGGGAGAAGTGGATAGTGTCCGCTTCTCCCTTTTTTATGTGATATCAGCAATAAAAAAATAATAATTCATGTTCTAACTGAAATCAAATCCATTTATATAGAATTAAGTATACTTAAAAATAAAGGCAACAAAACAGCTTAATTTACTATCCATAAAATATTAAGATGAAAAATGTATTATTAATTCTATCCGCTCTATTCTTTTTTTCTTTTTCTCAGGCACAGTGTGTCGAAGGTAATTGTTATAATGGATTTGGGGTTTACAAATTCAAAGATGGTAGTTTATTTCGAGGAAACTTCCTAAAAAGCAAGCTTCAAGGCTATGGTAAAATGAAGTATTCCAATGGGAATATATATGAAGGTGAGTGGAGAAATGACCTAAAGTCTGGAAAAGGAACGATGAGATTTACCAACCAAGATTCTTATGCTGGAAACTTTAGAGATGATAAATTTTGGGGGAAAGGAATCTACAGATATAATTCTGGTGATATTTATGATGGTTCGTGGGTAAATGGTAAAGCTCATGGAAAAGGGAAATATATTTTTGCTGATAAAGAAAAATATGAGGGTGACTTTTTCAAAGGTCTATTTGAAGGAGTAGGTGCATTTTATTATTCTGATGGTTCAATTTTTATAGGGAACTGGAAAAATAATAAAAGGAATGGTGAGGGCAAGTTACATTATAAAGATGGTAGAAAAATTGCTGGATTTTGGAAAGATGACCAAATGGTTGATGAGTCCAATGGTTTAACTAATACTGCTATTAAGGAAAAGGATCAAAACGATTATGAAAATAACGGTAGCATTCGCAAGAGATACTGGAGAAATTGCAACAATTCTCACTGTCATCAGGAAAGTGGTGAGTTAAATTATCAAGATGGATCGGTATGGCAAGGTGAATTTCTAAATGGTCAACCGCATGGAGTAGGAGTTTTAAAATATGCTGACGGAAATAAGTATGAAGGAGAAGTAGCTGATCACGCACCAAATGGTGAAGGAGTTATGTATTTCAGTAGTGGACAAGTAGTTGGTGGAACATGGAATAATGGCTATCCAATCCGAAAAAAGCAACGTGTAGAGAAAAAGCAGTCTGAACAAATTGTTGAGGTGGATTATGACGATGATGTAAAAATTTGGGCAGTCATAGTAGGAGTATCATCTTATGCACATATGCCCTCTTTGAAATATACAGATGATGATGCATATCAGATTTATGCTTTCTTAAAAAGCCCTGAGGGTGGCGCTTTACCCAATGATCAAATCAGATTACTAATAGATGAAAATGCAACAAGGCAAAACATTCTTGCTGGAATGAATGATGTTTTACTAAAAGCAGATGAGAACGATGTAGTCCTTATGTATTATAGTGGTCATGGTTTACCTGGTATGTTTTTACCAATTGATTTTGATGGCTATTCGAATAATCTAAGTCATAAAGAAGTTCTTGATGTATTCAAAAACTCAAAAGCGAAACATAAACTATGTATTGCTGATGCTTGTCATTCAGGAAGCCTATTAGCTAGTCGTTCTCCTTTCAACCAACAAATGGAAGAATTCTATCAAGAATATAATAACACGTCTGGTGGAACTGCACTTATCATGTCTAGTAAATCAGAGGAAGTTTCTTTAGAAACTAGTGGATTAAGACAAGGAATATTTAGTCACTATCTAATTCGAGGCCTCAATGGTGAAGCTGATAATAACAAGAACGATATTGTCACCGTTACGGAATTGTTTGACTTTATTTCCATAGGCGTGAAGCAATATACACGAAATGCTCAGCAGCCTTCAATTGCGGGCAATTATGATGAAAACATGCCTGTAAGTACTGTAAGAAAAAGAGATTAGTTTTTAATTCGTCCCCAAATACTGTTGACTTCATTATCTAATTTGACTGCTAAATTATAGCAATTATGTGAAGGGTTGTCTAAAATTTCGTTAAGAATCCGATGAAATTCTGGATCAGTTCTTCCATTTTTCAGATATAGAATCAGACCTGTTGTGTATTCCATATTCTGTTTAGCTAATGGAAAATCGGCTTTAATTTCTCCAAGATTGGAAAGAGCTTTTTCATATTCCTCTTCAGCTATCAATCGATTTACTTCTTTCATAGGCATTATATAACCATATTCTATTAGTGTATCAATTGTAAAGTCTTCACTACTTCTTACCACCTGGGATTTTTCTTTTACAACTAGATCTTGGGCGATCATTGATTTGTCAACTTTACTAAGTCTAGTAAGAACTGAAGCAAGAATGACCAATACTCCAGCAATAATTGCAGCAATAATCCACTTTTTATTGAAGGTAGTTTTTGAGCTTTTGATTTCTTTTTCAGAATCAACTTCATTCATGATTGCACGAATTTCGAGCTCTTCCTCTGCTAAGATTATTGATTTAGAAAGTTTTATTTGGTTGAGTTTCTCAAGTAAGGCTGGCTCATCTTTAAGTCTAGTTTCGAGTTCTTTTTTTTGGGTTGAACCCAAAAAATCATCCAAGTAATCTTCAAGAAGTTGAAAATCCATATCATTCATAGCGAAAATCTTTAAGTTGGGGAAAAAGAGGTAAAATTTCAACTATTTTTTTGATACATCTATGTTTTTTCTGTCTGGCACGATTGTGCGACGAGAGGCTTAATTTTTCAGCTATTTCAATGTATGAAAATCCATTTGCCCATAGACGTAAAAGCCGTCTGCATTGAGGATCAATTTTTGCCATAATGTCTTTCAGGGCATTTTTGGATTCATCCAAATGTAGAGTCGTGGAATGGGGTTCACTTACACCATATATAGCTTTATCCTCTGCGACAATTTCTTCAGTTTTCAATTTACGTGCGTAATTTTGGATAAGATTTTTAGCAATACTAGTAATGTAAACATTAATGTCTTTTGGGATATTAAAATCGGATTTTTTAGCCTTTTTGACGAAAGTCAAGAAAGCATCTTGAAGGAAATCCTGTACTTGTGTTGCTGGAATATTAAATTCCGAAGAGTACTGAGAGATATAATTTTTATATCGATAATTTTCATAGAGTTTTTTCATAGCGATACTAGCATTGGGTCCACCGTTTTGTAAATCTTTGATTAATCTTTCTTGCGTAGAGATATTATGAGGTGCTGAATGCGGCACTAAGAAAGTTTTACTAGTAAATGATAAATTCGGTTTAAAAAGAAGTGAACCGAATACTAGGCAAATATATGATAAATGGTAAGAGAAAAGAATGATGTATAGGGAAAAAGATGGAAGAAGGTTATAATGATTTAGTGTTACTAAATCCTGAAATCCCTATACACATTATGTTTCATAATTATTTTTTGTAAATACTAGCCAAAAATTATTTTCTAAATCGGATGGGGTATTTTGATTTTAAGTAAAATTTAGGGGTATTTTGATTTTTAGTGTTACTAAATCCTGAAATCCCTATACAGTATAGGATAGAGAAGGTTTTTTTGTAAATTATTACTTTAATTTAGTTAAGCTAGCCTGGCATTTAAATCTCTCAATATAATTTACAAAACACTTGATTTTGTCAATGAAAACATATATTTTGATAATGTAAAATAGTTATCAGGCATCATTTTTAAGTTTGACACACTCTGTTTTAATACACAGAAACGCCATTTTTAAATATAAAAATTAAGAAGTATGAAAAAATTCTTACTCCTATCACTTGTTTATGTTCTATCACATACAAGTATTTTAAGTCAAGATTACATTGGTTCAGGCAACATTCCTATAACTGTAAGTTCTAGTTCGACGGAAATCGGCTTTTCAGAGCAAGCACTTTTAAGTGGAGATGGACTTGATGCAAAAAAGTACGATGCATCTCGATTCTTATCTCAAGCTAGTTTTTTTTATACAGAAGAATTAGTAGATAGTCTTGCAAACGCTGATTACCAAGGCTGGATAGATCAACAGATAGCTTTACCAATAACATATATTACTCCTATATTTTGGGAAGAATTCGAAGAGGCGGATTCTATTTATAATGCCAATGTGGGATCAGATTATTATGGGCCTTCAGACTTACATTTTAATTATGGCTGGTGGACAACAACTATGACAGCTGAAGATCAACTAAGACATAGAGTAGCTTTGGCTTTAAGCCAAATATTTGTAATTTCAGGTGAGTCAGACTTAGGTGCTTTTGGTGAAGGTTTAGCTGGTTTCTATGATAAGTTATTGGAAGGAGCATTTGGTAATTTCAGAGATATCTTAGAGGATGTAACCTATCATCCGACTATGGGTTACTACTTATCACATCTTAATAACCATAAGACTACAGGCAATTTGAGGCCTGATGAAAATTATGCTAGAGAAATAATGCAACTATTTACCATAGGCTTGTATGAGTTAAATAACGACGGAACTCTTGTAATTCAAAATGGTGCACCAGTTCCAACGTATGATCAAGATGATGTAAAAGAATTCGCAAAGGTATTTACTGGTTTAAGAGGAGGAGGATGGGATCATGAAAGCAATAATACAGGCATACCAAATTTTGGTGTTGGGATATTTAGTATTTCCAAAACAGATGCAATGGTTCCTGATGAATCTCAACATGAACCTGGAGTAAAAAATCTATTGTACGGTGAGACAACCAATTCTAATACAAATGGAGATATCGAAGCTGCGTTGGATAATCTATTCGAACATCCAAACGTAGGGCCATTTATAAGTAGACGATTGATTCAGAGACTTATTAAATCGAATCCTAGTCCTGATTACATCAATCGTGTCGCAACGGTTTTCAATAGTGATAGTAACGGCCAGAGAGGAAATATGGCTGAAGTTATAAAAGCAATTTTGATGGATCAAGAAGCAAGAGATGCAAGTTATCAATTAAGTCCTGATGCAGGTAGAATGAAAGAACCTATCGTAAGATTTGCACAAGTAGTGGGTACACTTGATAAAGATAATGCATCAGGAAATTACTGGAACAATGGCTTCAATTTTAGAAATGGAGTTAGTCAACACCCAATGCAATCACCTTCTGTATTTAATTTTTATTTACCCGATTTTGAGCCAGCAGAGCTAAACGGACTTTTTGCCCCTGAATTTCAAATTTTTAATACCAGAACTTCAATAAATTGGGCAAATTATGTACATGACTGGATTGTTTGGGAGACTTTATTTTATGATTGGGAAGAGTTTACTCCTAATGTTTATGTAGATTATACAAATTACAATCAAGACATTTTGCAGTTAGAGGAATTTATCAATCACTTCGATAAAATGTTTACTCATGGAACACTTGATGATTTTACGAGACAAGAAATAAGAGATGCAGTCAATGGGACCAGCTGGGTTCCAAGTAAATCAAAACTAGCCCTTTATTTTATTCTAATATCTCCAGAATATTCTATTCAAAAATAAGTCCTAAATAAATTAAAATGAAAAGAAGAAATTTTATAAAAAACACTTGTGCAGCAATGGGTTATACAACGCTGTTCAGTACGCTTACAAATTTGAAAGGAATAGCGGCAGCAGCTCAATTTAATTCTTCAGTTACTGATTGTAATGAATATAAGGCACTTATATGTTTTTCAATGAGTGGAGGGAATGACTCATTTAACTTGTTAACACCTTTTAAAGATGCGAATGAGAGTAATACTCAATATGATGTATACTCTGGAATTAGAACTGATTTAGCTTTGGACTTAGCAGATTTAACCGAAATCAATGTAAACAATCCATTAAATGAAAGATTAGCTATCCCGAATTACATAAATGGGATGAAAAACATGTATGATTCAGGAGATTTAGCATTTCTTGCTAACATTGGATCTTTAGTTGTACCAATTACTGACAGTTCTCATTACTATACAGATGTAGAAAAACCATTAGGTCTATATTCGCATTCAGATCAACAAATGCATTGGCAAACAGCAAATCCAGCTGTAAGAAGTGCAACTGGGTGGGGAGGATTGATGGCTGACATGTCTAATCAGAGTGCATGTAACACGGCGGTTTCAATCAACATCTCTTTAAATGGTACGAATATATACCAAACGGGAAATGAGGCTTTTTCATATGTCATAAGTCCATGGGACGGAAGTATAGGCTTAAGAAACTATGGTCAAGGAAATTCCTTTTACAATTTACGTGATGCGGGTATGAACAATATAATGGATCATGACTATCAAGACGCGTTTAAAAATGCATATAAAGATAAAATTAAAGATTCCAACGACACGCATTTGCTATTTAGTAGTTCAATTGATTCTGTAAGTTTGACACAAACATTTGGTGATTCTAGAGTTGAGAAGAGTTTTGAGATGATTGCAAAAACTATTATTGCCGCAAACAGTCCTACAGCGTTGAACAACATGAAAAGACAAATTTTCTTCGTAGATATGGGAGGATTTGATGTTCACGATGAAGTATTAGTTTCTCAAGAAGATTCATTTACTGAGATAAATGCGGCGTTAGAGACATTCAAAGCTGAAATGGAACAAGCAAACCTTCACGATAGTGTCACTACATTCAGCATATCTGAATTTGGGCGAACCCTAACATCAAATGGCCAAGGGTCTGATCATGGATGGGGAGGAAATCAATTTATCATGGGAGGTTCCGTAAATGGAAATATGGTATATGGAACTTATCCGGAACTCGATTTCAATTCATCATTGGAAATAGGTGGTGGTGTCTACATTCCAACTATGTCTGCTGACATGTATTTTGCAGAACTTGCACTTTGGTTTGGAGTTCCAAAATTAGATTTACCTATGTTATTTCCAAATATAGGTGAGTTTTATGATATCTACAGTAATGATAATCCGCTTGGATTACTTTCTTAACTTTAAATAAGGCAACGATGAAACAAATATATATACTTACATTTCTACTTATTACAATAAGCCTAAATGCACAACTTTATCCTGATAGGCATACCACTTCACCATCAGACTCATGGAAATCATGTGTTGAAGCATTAAATCCAAATGGATCAAGCGATATGAGCCATTGGGTGAAATTTGATTTTGATGAGATTTATGATTTAGCAGAGTTTAAAATTTGGAATTTAAATGATCCTGCAACATTGACAGATGGGGTTTCACTATTAAGAATAGATTATTCAATTGATAATATTAATTGGACTGAAGCTGGAACATATGAAATACCAATTTCAGCAGGTTCTTCATTTTACGAAGGAATAATTGTTGGATCTTTAAATGGGGTTCAAGCAAAGCATGTAATTCTTACAGCCGAAGAGAATCATGGAGGAACATGTTATGGGTTTAGTGAAATAAGATTTTACTTAGGGCTAGTGGTGCCAATTGAACTATTAAGCTTTGAAGCTGATTGTTCTGACGATCGAATGAAAGTTAAGTGGAGTTTCGGAGAAGTAAGTGATTTCCAAAGTGCGGAATTAGAATGGAGTATAGATGGATCTGAATGGGAAACGATATATACAACGCAGGAAACGGGAAAAGAAAATAATGGAGTTTTAAGCAATGAATATATTGATATTAGAAATCGAATCAATGAAAAGAATTTTTATCGTTTGAAGATTAATGACAATAACGGACAGATTGAATATAGTAATGTTGTTAATAGTTCATGTGACTTATCAATTCAAGATATTACGATCTATCCGCAGCCTGTTAGTGATCAGATGACAATAAACATGGATTTAATGGAGTCTTCAGAGATTAATTCAACGACGTACAATATACTGGGGCAAGAAATAGAAAGAAAAGTGTTGCAAGGAGCAGAAGGAATGAATCAATTCATTTTTAATGTCAATGAATATGTTACAGGGCAGTATGTGATAAGATTTGAGATTAATGGTAATTATATCGAGAAAAAATTTATTAAGAAATAAAATTTATTAATCCCTTGAATATTAGGTCGGAGCAAAAATGCTTCGGCCTTTTTTATGTTTGGAGGGGGATGGGAGTGGGGTGTAAAATTTAATGTTACTAAATCCTGAAATCCAACAATGGCAGGTGATTCAGCAATATTTTTTGTAAATGTAAAGACTGCATTTGTAATAAAAGAACGACTTAATGTGAGCTATTTGAATGGGGGTTCGTGTTTTTATTATTTATGGGGAATTGATTTATTTAATTAATGTGATAGTAAAAATATTTAATGTTACTAAATCCTGAAATCCAACAATGACAGTAGTTAGAGAAGAATTTTTTGTAAAGTAAAACGTAATTTGGGTTTAACCCAAAATAGATTTTTATCTTTAAAGCAACCAAATAATAATCAAATGATACGATTTCAACTTACAATTGTGCTTATAACACTTTCGTTTTGGGCCCCAGCCCAATCTAACAATCCTAATTACGAATTAACATTTACAGGATATACCGACTTTTATTATTCCTCGTTCAATCAAGTTACTGAAGATGAATATCAACCATTAACAACTGTAGGTGCTCAACCTGGTGTGTTTAAAAATAACATAAGTTCTTTGGGT
>CAZMKA010000028.1:22367-29183 GCA_964566605.1 uncultured Saprospiraceae bacterium
AATCAAAGTATTTAAGAGGTCAGTTAACAACGCATTCAGGAAACATAGTGAATGCAACTTGGGATAGTCAATTACAACATATTCAAGAAGCATATTTAGGAGTTCATTTTTTCAAAGATTTATATTTAGATGCAGGTTATTTCATCACACATATAGGAATGGAAAGCTTTATGCCCAAAGAGAATTTACTTAGCTCGACTTCCATAATCACATATAATGAACCTTTTTATCAGAGAGGTTTGAGACTACAATATAGTGGTTTAGAGCACTTTGATTTTCAACTTTGGTTACTAGATGGATACAATTTATTCAGAGATAACAATGATTCAAAATCAGTAGGAATGGCAGTTTCGTATGAGAAAGGAAAATTTAATGCTTCATATAGCAATATAATAGGGCAAGAATTAATTCCTTTTGATGACAATGTGTTACGTACTTACCATAATTTCTATATTACCTATGAGTTTTATAAAAACATTTTTGAGATAAACACAAGTATTGATATAGGTACAGAAGCTCCAAGTGCTTTTTTTGAAAGGAAATTAATGTTTGCCAATATTAACACATTAAGAATAAATCTTACAAAAAGACTAAGTACAACCTTTCGATATGAAACTCAAAATGATCAAAACGGTATGCTTACAGGAGAATTTTTACTGGATGAATCCATAGCTGGTATAAATATTTATGGTTTAACTGCAGGAATAGGATACGAAATACAAGATCAATTCTACTTGAGATATGAATTTCGAAACCTACAAGAGAGAGGAAATTCTATTAAGGTATTCAATTCTGAAGGAAGTCGAAACGAACATTTAGTTACAATAGGATGGATGTTTGAGCATAAAGTGCGTATTAAAAAATAAAAATATGTACTTTTTTCCATAGTCAACTCATTGATTATCAATTAGCAATAAGTTAAATAGCTGTTAATACATAGTGCAAGGGCTTGATTTAATCAATAAATGAATCTATATTTGTTACTGTACAAATACTTGTGCATTCTAATAATTAAAAAGATACCTCTATAGAATAAAAGTCTACACTGAATTTTAAAATATAATTACTCATCTAAAAGTGTAGAAATGAGCGTATCAATCTTAGCAAAAAGAGAAGACAGAGAATTGATTAATGATTACCTAGCAGGTAATGATAAGTCATTTGAAATTTTACTAAATAGACATAAGGAGAAGATATATACTTCAATTTATTTATTTGTAAAAGACAGAAATCAAGCGGAAGATATTTTCCAAGATGTATTTATAAAGATTATAGATACATTGAGAAAAGGAAAGTACAACCATGAAGGAAAATTTCTTCAATGGGCTATGAGGATTGCATATAATATGTGTGTAGACAATTTCAGGAGATCTAAAAGAAGGACTAAAATTTCAGCTACAGAAACATTTGACATATTTGATGTCTTGGAAAGTGGTGATGATAATATGGAAACTACAATGATAAAGTCTCAATTACATGAGAAATTACGTTTTTTAGTTGACCAATTACCAGAAGAGCAAAGAGAAGTAGTCATACTAAGACATTATGCAGATATGAGTTTCAAGGAAATTTCACAATTAACGAGGGTAAGCATTAATACTGCGTTGGGTAGAATGCGTTATGCTTTGATAAATATGAGAAAAATGATAGGTGACAAAGAGCATTTATTAAAGTAAAAAAACTTAGTTTTTCTATTGGGATTGGTAGAAAATAGACAGTAATAGGAGCAAGAACAAATTTTGCAATTGATTTCAAAGCCATCTAATCGTAAATGATTAGATGGCTTTTTTCATATAATAAAAGGGGGGAATGTTACAAAAAAAAGTGTGGGAGGTTCGGTGTATGCTGCGTTTCAATATTTAGTAACATTAAAATTAAACTAGCTTTTCAATAAAACATTTTTGATATCAAAAAAACTTTTTAAAAAAAAGTTGGAAAATTTTGGAACGAAATCGGGGGTTCGTTACACTAATAAGAAAAGAATATGAAAAACACATACAAGTTTGAACCAAGCTGCATTTACCTATTTAAAAGTTTAAGTTGTGGAAATTCCTCTTATTTCGAGTCTGATGATGAAATAGAACAATTTGAAAGACTGTTTCGAAATCATCTGAAAAATTATATCAAGATTATAAAGGCTGAATTTAATCAAGAGGGATATGCAATTATTATTCAAGTAAGATGTAAACGTACTTTAATAAATAATTATAAAATAGAGAGAAAGAAACGAGAGAAAGAAGTAAAGGAAGTATTTACTGAAGAGCCTTGGAGAATTATAAGTGAAAAAATTCGGCAGATACATTCCCTTTTCGTTCGGTATGCCAATAGGCTAAGAGATCGATCTGGTGTGTTAGTGAAAAAAGCATATGAAAGGTTTTATTTTGAATCAAAAAAAGAGGCTATAAAGTATTTCAAAAAGGAATTGAACATTGAGATTAATTCTCAAAATAACTCAAAATACAAGTCAAATAAAACTCATTGCATATTGAATTCTTGGAAAGATTATGCAAAGAAAATGGTTGAAGGCATTGGTTTTAGAGGGATAGAGGATTTAGTACTATTAAAATCTATAGATAGAACATTTAGAATACACAACTCAACTTAATACACCTTTTCATATCCTTCATTAACCATCCATTTTCCCCAAATCCAATTATATGCATGTACTTTCTTAGTTGGATATCCTGCATTATCTACTAACTCATATCCTCTATTGGCCCATTCAAATATACTCCCATAAAGGTTATAAACATTCGTAAAACCTTGTGATTCGAGTTTGTCTCCTATATGTTCAGATCTTACTCCAATTGAACAGTAAACTACTATGGGAGTATCTTTGGGTAAACCTTCAACTGCTGAAAAGTCAACTTCATCGTAACCTATATACTTAGCCCCTTCTATATGTGACACTTTGTACTCTTGCAATTCTCTAGCATCCAATATTAAATACTTACTTGCATGTTTATACAAAGTATCGACTCCTATCAATGGAACTTCTTCCTTAACCATTTTTGAAAGTAATTTATTAAAATTCTTACTTTCAATTGGAGGCCTTGGTTCTTCAATATTTCCCTGAGCATAAATGATGTTTACTCCGAATAAAAATAAAGCTTGAAGTATATATAATTGTAATTTATGCATATTATATCTTTTTAAAATTCACAGGACCTTTGCCTATTTCATCATGAATTATTCTTCCATCGTGACATAATGGTTTTAATTCTTCATTAATGAAATCTCTAACTTCCTTTTCAACATTTTCAGGATACAAAATATGTAAATTGGGCCCAGCATCTAAACTAAAATAAACCGGAATCTTTGAAGATTCTCTGAAATCTCTAATTTTTTCAATTGCTGTTATAGAATTAGGTCGCATTAAAATATATGAAGAAACACTACTCATCATTAATGAATGTAATGTTAATGCTTCACTTTCTGCAATAAACCCAAATTGTTCCCAATCGCCTGTTTTTAATGATGATATAAGTTCAGAAATTCTATCGTTTGCCTGTTTAAAACGTACAGCTGAATACGGGTTTCCTTCCATTAATTTATGCCCAACAGATGAAGAAACAGACTTCTCTTCGGCTGATATAATTAAAATACTATCTCTTATTGAGTTAAAATTAGGATGAATCCCATCCAATTTGGTTGCATATTCATTACTAAATTTAGAGTCAAAACTATTTTCACCCCATTCTACCCAATCACCATATACAGATCTAGCTGCAGAGCCACTTCCCAGTCTTGAACAATGTGATGCTTTTTGTAGCAACTCATTCTTATCAAATTGATTTAAATAGTAATTTTCAATTGAACAAAGACAAAGAGCAAATGCACTCAATGCAGACGCAGAACTAGCTATTCCAGCACTATGAGGGAATGTATTTTGCGATTTTACAACTAAACTTAAGTCTTTTAAAATAGGAATTTCTCTCTCTAACCTATTAACAACTTTTATTAATCTTTTTGCAAAAGCATCATTCTTTTTACCCTCAAAAAAGACTTCTAAACCTTGGTTTCCAAATTCCCATTCAACTTGAGTTTCAGACAAACTTTTGGATAATGTAAAACTAAAAGAGGCATTTTGAGGAAATTGATCACCATATTTCCCCCAATATTTAATTATGGCTAAATTAGATGGAGATTTCCAGCCAATTTCACCTTTTATTACGTCCTTATTGTTCTTTATATAGTTAGCTGAATGCTTATTTTGAATCATATTCTTGAGTTAATGACTGTATCTTTGGCATAAAGATAAGAAGTCACAAAGTTTTAGATTAATTTATTTGAAATAACAACAAGAAAGAAAAGATAAAGTTATTATGTCTTACAAAAAAAACTTCGCTATCTTATGTATAGCAGTGGTTTCAGAGTTTAGTAACATTAAAAAATAATATTAATTAGGAACCTCATACGAAATATCATAATCCTGTAAAACTATATCCAAAAATTCATCAATCCCTGGCTCATATCCATCTTTTAAATTATATCCATACAATTTACCGAATTGATGATAATAACCTGCAGTAAACCCACCTCGTAAATCTTTAATTAGATCATACATCGGCGTATCAAGCTCCCTTTCTATCATTTTGGTTAAAATGTATCCTTGAGTCTTCGTCAAGTTCTTCAACGGTTCGCTAAACTCCTTTTTTAAATCTTTAGAAAGTTTCTTTATATGACGCTTTCTCTTTCTTTTACTATAATTTTCCGTAGCGTACTCTACCTCTTTAAAAATCTTTATTGCCTCTACTGCATACGGATAAACCTTTTGCGCATACCTTCTATATCTTATATACTTTCTATAATCATCGTAATCATCAAAAGTACGTGGCGCAGTAATACTGACATCCTCAAGACGTTGTAAAATGAATGTGTCTTTATCTGAAATCATCGCAGTATATACCTTTCCATCAAACTCTAATTCTGTAGTTCGATAAGCTTCATCTTGCGAAAGAGCAATCGTGATACTACAAATCATCACTTGTAATAAAAGTATTATACGTATATGAATTCTAAATTTCTTCATTCTTAATTATAACGCAATTTATTCTTATTTAGTTATATCAAATAAAAATTAGCGGTGTTTACCACCGCTAATCTCTACAAATTACTTCTTTTTATTCTATTTTTAAATTGTATTTTTATTTGTTCTGCTGCATCCATGGCCATTCTAAAGTTTGATGGAAAAGGCAAAATACGACTATTTAAATGAGTATTCCATTTAGAGTTTAGTGCTCTTTTGTCTCCTTTAAATGTGCAAGCCACATCTTCAAAATTCACACAAGTAGTAATTGTTTCACTTCTAAATCTCCTACCAGTTCTTAAATCAACATATTTAATTACACCTGTCAAAGACATACTCTTAGTCCTGCGAATTTCAGTAACTTTTGCTCGAATCTTCTTAAAACTAGCAACTTTAATCTCGTTACCCAATGAGTCCCTGCGGACCCTACCTTTTTTATCTCTCAATAATTCATAGCCATCCTTTATTTCCTTTTCATTTACATGGACTTTAACCAATTCTCTTTCCGGACTTACGTCCAAATTGTTTATCACTAATGTTGCTCTAATATCAAAATCCGCATTTGGAATTGTATGAGTATAATATTTAGTCCATCTATCATTCAAAGAACTAGCATTAAAATTTAAAACTCTATGCTCAAATTCTCTTGGTAAAAACACGAAATCTCTTTTCCTTACATCTAACAGTATTCGGGTTTGCCCCAAAAACTCTGCTTCATTCTGAAGAGTATTTATGTCTTTATAATTAGGAACATATCCGTGAATTCCTTCAAAAATATAAAATGCATTTTTTGCTGCCTCTTTATCTCCTTCAACTGCTCGATTTAACAAAGTTATTGCTCTTTCGTAATCGTAAGCTGCTGCATTTTTTGCCGCTTCGTCAATCAATCTCGCTACTTTAACAAAAGTAAAGTTAGCTCTATAACCATCCTTACTTACTAATGGCAAAAGTGGTTTTACTAAATTTTGACGGAACTCAATTTCTGAATATATAGTGTACAGTTCATCCCAATTAGTAGATGAATTTTGATTAATTAACCGAGATGCATACGCAAGATCACTTTCATTCAATAACTTAAATGCATCCTCTAACCCCTGAACATGTTCAGTTTTCTTATTCTTCTTTCCAGCTAATTTCTTAACCGCAAATTCGAATGCTTCTTCATAATGACCTGTTTCAATTAATTTTTCAATTGAAGTACAAGAAGTAAATATCAAAAAACTCGCTAAGTAAAAAATCATCTTTTTCATAATCAAAGGTTTTAAGTTTATTAAAAATTTAATCCATATTCGAATCTATATTTGTTTGGTTAATAGATAATATAATTGGTATTACTAAATTGACGCATGTAAGCGTAATGCAGTTACCACTATTTTTAACCTTAACTAACTTATAACATTTTAGTAATACTAAATCCGCAAACCACCACAACCACTATCTCTCACCACTTTTTTTTGCACGAGAATCACTCCCGCAAAAGATAGAAAATCTCCAACCTTATTCTTTGAATTTATTATTTGTAAACTTTGGGCTTAAACCCAAAAAACAAAACCTCAATATTGTAAATTTTAGTGTTACTAAATCCGCAAACTCCCACCACCACTAACTTACATAACTTTTTTTTGCACGAGAATCACTCCCGCAAAAGATAGAAAATCTCCAACCTTATTCTTTGAATCTATTATACAGATTGCACTTTATAATTGTGGTTAAAATTCAGTAATTATCGAATGATAATCGAGGAGAAAAGCATGACCAATCGATTCAGCCTTTAAGGCTGATGAAGT
>CAZMKA010000029.1:0-5074 GCA_964566605.1 uncultured Saprospiraceae bacterium
CTCTTGTACTGATGAAACTACTCCTGGTGCTGATGTTTCTGCTAGCGTTGGTGCTGCAGTTGGTGGTATTGGTGAGTTAATCACAGCGGGTGGTGATGATGTTGTTGCTGAATTTTCTGCTGTAGGTGGAGCTGTTTCAAATGTAACAGTTGATTTAGACTTATCTCACACTTGGATTGGTGATTTAACTATCACATTAGAATCTCCTGCTGGAACTGAAGTTACTTTATTTGATGGTAACTGTGGAAATACAGATAACTTAGTAGCATCTTTCGCAGATGGTGCTGATGCTTTTGATTGTGCTGCTAATGCAGTAGGTGCAACTTATGCTCCAGTTGATGCTTTCTCTGCTTTTGCAGGAGAAGAGGCTACAGGAACATGGTTCATAACTGCTGTTGATGGTGTAGGTGGAGATGATGGTATGATTAATGCTGTTACTTTAAATATTGAAGCTGCTGATGCTGTTTTACCAGGTGCTGTTATTGCAGATAACTGTGGTGAAACTACCCTTGAGTATACTGACACTCCAGTTGATGGAAGTTGTACTGATGAGTTTGCTTCTCAAATAATTAGAACATGGACAGGAGTTGATGCTTCTGGAAACGTTGCTGCTTCTTGTACGCAGACAATCTCTATAACAAGAGAAACTCTTGCATCTTTAACATTACCATTAAACTATGATGGTCTTCCAGGTAATAATCCTGTAATCGAATGTGATGAAGCAGTATTAAATGCTGATGGTGAATTAGATCCAGCAACTTACGGAGCTCCAGGTGGAGTAGGTGAGTGTGGAACTATCATTTCTTACTACGAAGATGTTGTTATTCCACTTTGTGACCAGACTTGTTCTTACTCGAACAACTCTTACAAAGTAATAAGACAATTTACTATACTTGATTGGTGTACAGGAGAAATCCTTAACCCAACTCAAATTTTAAAAGTTGAAGATACTACTGCGCCAGACGTAAGTGCCATCGGAGACATGACTGTATCTACTGATATTTGGGGATGTGGTGCTACAATTGATTTACCTGTAGCTGCTGCAACTGATAACTGTACTGCAAGTGAAGATATTACATTTACTTTCAGTTCTACTTCTGGAACACAAGTAGGAAACTCTTTTGTTATTGCTGATCCAGCGAAAACAATGCCAGGAGCTCCTATTACTATTACTGTAACTGCATCTGACTGTTGTGGAAATAGCAGTACTACTGAATTTGACGTAACTGTTGTTGATTTAGTACCTCCTGTTGTAGTTGCTGAAACTTCAAGAACTGTTTCTTTATCAACTGATGGTGTAGCTAAGGCTTACGCTGAAGATTTTGATGATGGTTCTCACGATGGTTGTGGTCCAATTGAATATTTCGTAAAAAGAATGGACAATGGTGGATCTTGTGCTGATTTAGACAAGTATGGTCTTTATGCAGGTTCTGATAACGGTCATGAAATGGCTGCTAACAATGTAGATGATAACGCTGAATTTAACGATGTTGTACACTTCTGTTGTGCTGACGTTGGAAATACTGTAATGGTACAATTCAAAGTTTGTGATGACGCAAACATGGATGGTGTAGTTGGAAACAATGGTGACAACTGTAACATTTCAATGGTAGAAGTTGAAGTTCAAGATAAATTAGCTCCTGCTATTATTTGTCCTGCTGATATGACTATTAGTTGTGTTGATTTAGCTGGTCTTGGAAACTTACAAGATTTAAGTGATGCTTTCTTAGATGAGAACTTTGGTTCAGCTAACGCTGCAGCAACATGTAATGTTGATGTATCTCAGTCAATCGTAGGATCAAGTGCTTGTGGTGCTGGTACTGTAATAAGAAACTTTACAGCTACTAACTCTTTAGGTCAAACTTCTACTTGTTCTCAATTTATTACTGTAACTGCAGATGTAGCTAATACATTAACTTGTGATAGAATTCAATTTGCTTCTTTAAGTAATAATACATACAACTGGTGTAACCCTAACCAAGATGCTCCTGCAATCACAATTGATTGTGCTGATGGATTATCTGTACCTGAATTAGATATCGATATCGACGGTCTTTGTACTGAAGTTGGATTATCTATTGAAGTTGATACATTTGATTTTGCTGGTGGTGCTTGTAGAAAGTACTTAGTACACTACGAAGTAATTGACCAATGTACTTTTGATGAAAATTATGTTGATCCTATCACAGGAGAAATTGATCCTTTCAATTCTGCTAACGGATACTACGAATTCTACTTAGAGGTGGATGCATTTGACAACGAAGCACCAACATTAGTTTGTGATGCTGTTGAAGTTGTAGCACAATCTTGTACTGGTTTTGACGGAGCAGTAACTATTACTGGTACTGATAACTGTACTGATGCTTCTTTCTTCGGATACCAGTGGAGATTAGACGTTGGAGCTGATAATTCAATTGATACTGATTGGATTCAAACTTCTTCTGTAACTCCAGGTCAACTAGGATTAAGTGAATTCCCAATTGGTGATCACATAATTTACTGGTTAGTAAGTGACGGATGTGGAAATGATGCTACATGTGCACAACCAGTTTCAATCTTAGGAAATGATAAGGCACCTACACCATACTGTTTTGACGGATTAGCAACAGCTGTAATGCCATCTACTGGTACTGTAGCTTTATGGGCTAATGATTTTGATGCAGGTTCTTTCGACAATTGTGATGGTGACTTAGTATTAACTATGATTCCTGAAAGTGATGTTGCTGGATTATCTGACGAAGCAGCTTACAATGCTTCTTTCGGAGGTACTCAACAACCTAATGGTGACTACGGATGGGATTTCGATTGTTCTTACATTCCAAACGGAGTAAGTGCAATTATCGAAGTAAGAATCTATGTAACTGACGAAGATGGTAACTATGATTACTGTACTGCTAGTCTTAGATTAGATGATAACTTTGATGCATGTGAAGATGCAGGTACTCTTACTTATGAAGTTGATGGTGAGTTGAAAACTCAAAATGGTGATGGTGTTAATACTGTTGATGTAACAGTTAATGCTACTTTCCCTGAGTTCCCAATGACTGAAACTGTAGATGAGTACTATTCTTTCGATCTTATAGAGAATGTTGATTATACAATTACTCCTGAGAAGAATGATGATCACTTAAATGGTATCACAACTGCTGATATCGTATTGATCCAGAAGCACATGTTAGGATTACAACCAATAACTTCTCCTTACACTTTAATTGCAGCTGATGTAAATAAAGATTGTAATGTGAATGGTTCTGATATCATACAAATAAGAAAGTTATTATTAGGTAAGTACTCAAATGATGAGTTCCCTAACAATACTTCTTGGAGATTTGTAGAAAGTGATTTTGCATTCCCTAACCCTCAATCTCCATGTGAGTTTAACGAGGAGTCTGATATCTTTAACTTAAGTTCTGACGAAACTAACAGTTACGTTGCAACTAAGACTGGTGATATCAACGGAAGTGCTCAAGCTAACGCAACAAGCGAAGCTGAAGCAAGATCAAACGAAACTATAGAGTTTGTAGTAGTTGACCAAGCTGTAGAAGCTGGAAGAACTTACAGTGTACCTTTCTTAGCGAAAGATTTCACTGAAGTATACGGATTCCAGTACACTATGAATTTAGCAGGTGCTAATTTCGTATCAGTTGAGTCAGGTGCATTAAACGTAAACGAGAATAACTTTGGACTAAGAAACGATGCAGTTGTTGTATCTGTAGATTTAGCAAATGGTTTAACATTAGCTGATGATGCAGTATTATTTACTGTAACTGTTGAGGCAAATACTGCTTCTAACTTAAGTGAAATCATTAATATTAACTCAACTGCTTTAGCAGCTGAAGCTTATGTTGGTGGAAACTTAGAAATCTTAGGAAGTGATGTTGTATTTAGAACAAATGAAGGAATCGTAACTGATGCTGACTTCGTTCTTTATCAAAATGAGCCGAATCCATTTAACGGTGTAACAACTGTTGGATTCGAATTACCTACTGCAGGTGAGGCTACAATCACTGTTTACGATGTAACAGGAAAAGTATTATACAGCAAAGTGAATGGTTATGCTAAAGGTTACAACTATGTAACAATTGACAGAACTAATATCCAAGCTGCAGGAGTACTTTACTACAAGCTAGAAAACGGAGAAAACGTTGCTACTAAGAAGATGATTATCATTGATTAATCATTCTGATTATGTAGCCCGAAAATAAAATCGGTTTTTGGGATGGCCTCTCTTCAATTTTTTGAAGGGGGGCTTTTTTTATTCTTTGTACTTTTATCTTAGATACTACTATTATAATTGCATTAACATTTATTAGCAAATATTAATCTGCCTCCTTTCTACGTTATTACTTTGACCCTTCTTAAAAAACATCCTTAGACCGCGCGCTTAGTTGATCACTCTCTTGAAGTTCATTTCATCAATCTTATTGGCTGTGTTGTCTAATACTCAATTGCCTTTCAGCGTTCTTGCTTGCCTTATGCTTAGCATATCGCTCACTTGAGACGCTGGCATACTTCATTATTATTATTATTATTATTATAGGCTGAATTGTTTGCTATTTCATTAATTTAAGTGATCTTGCTTCGATCTTGCTCGGCATATCGTTCGCTTAAGGCACTGTCTTATTTCATCTTAATTATAGGCTGATTTGTTTGCTATTTCATCACTTTTAGTATTCCTCTTTCAATCCTAATCAGTATATCGCTCACATAAAGCTTTGTGTCACTTCATCTAGATTATTGGTATTGGTTGAATCGTTGTTATACCTTCACTTTAGTATTCTTGCTTCAATCTTTTTCAGAATATCGCTCACTTGAACCGTTGTCCTACTTCAT
Source organism: uncultured Saprospiraceae bacterium (assembly GCA_964566605.1). Taxonomy (GTDB): domain Bacteria; phylum Bacteroidota; class Bacteroidia; order Chitinophagales; family Saprospiraceae; genus JAHDFB01. The sequence goes on from CAZMKA010000029.1 coordinate 4,834, forward strand.
CAGGATATATTTGTTGATTCATTTATTATTACTCGAATTTTGGCGTTAATTCTTTATTCCTGCTCAGATATCGCTCGTTTTCGGCACTGTCACACTTCATTAGCTTTATTAATTTAATCGTTCGTTCATCTATAATTGACTTGATATCTTTTAATTCGAACTATCACTTTACGATAGAAATATTAATAGGGGCTAGTACCTTTCCATATTCTTAATTACATTCATTTACACACACACACAC
>CAZMKA010000029.1:5084-6981 GCA_964566605.1 uncultured Saprospiraceae bacterium
GAAACGCCGACCTTGATTAAAGTGCGGAAAAAGTCTGCTGCTGACTCTGCTGCTATAACGAACTATGAACAACAGACCTCTGTTCGCTAACTGACTGACTGGCTAGCTGGCAGGCTGGCTATGGCTGCAAACAACCATATACGCTTCTGCTTTGCACAAGTTTTCAGCTGTACGTAGAGATATATACGAGCTCTCGCACACACACACATATATTCATTCTGTATCCAATACTCAGATGTTTTCATTTATGCTATGCTTTTCTCCACAGATCATCAAACAAGAAATCTCTATTTCTCTTAAGTATTAATCTTAATACAGCTATACAGAGCATAATCAATATTGATTTTTAAGTGAATTGCTTTTTATATAATTACTAATAACTATTCTACTTCTGTATTCAAGTATATTCATCCTTCTTTTACCATTGAATCACTATATATTATTCATTATTTACTACCATATTGTATATAATCTACTAAACATTAAATTTTATTATAATATGTATTCATTGTATTTTTTTTCATAAACTATTGAATAGTAGATTATTGTAATAGATGTAAATTTTCATATCTCAAAAATACCCAATAAAGGGTATCTATACATATTATAATTTATTCGTATATTTGCAGGGAATCTTTATATAGAACCAAAACCGTGCCAAGATGATAATTGGCATTTAAGATTCAATACTGCATTTATTTTTTAAATGTTGTAACCTTTTCGATAATAGATCCTAATCGAGTAATGCGAATTGCTATACTCGATAATAACAGTATTCAGTAATATTTTTCATAACAGGAAATTGAGTTAATTCATTTTCCCAAACAGTAATTTAATAAAAATGATGGATCTCATGGAAAAATCAATATTTACACTAAAAAAATTAGTAACCCTTTCACTAAGTATTTTTGTACTTATGTTAATCGGTTCTTTTAACGTCAATGCACAATGTTCCCTTGGCGTTAATTCTTCTACCCAGATATCTCTAGATGAGTTTTGTGAGGCTGAAGTAACACCAGAAATGATTCTTAATGATCAAACTACTTCATGTCCTGATGGAGATTTTATCGTTGTGGTAAAAACATTAGACGAAGTTCCAATTCCAACTTCGCCTATAGTAACTTCTACTTACATCGATCAGCAATTAATTGCTGAAGTAGTTGACCTTGTTAGTGGTAACACTGGGTGGGGTTATATCAATATTGAGGACAAACTTGCTCCACAAATTATTTGTGAGGATGTAACTGTTTCTTGTGCGGATATTTCGTCGTTTACACCTGAAGTAGATGACGCTTGTGATCCGAATCCTACAGTAACATTGTTGACTCAAACAACAACTCCTTTGTCTTGTGACCCTGACTTCATTGAAGTAATAACACAAACTTTCCAAGCAACAGATGCTAGTGGGAATGTTTCTGCTATTTGTAGTCAAGACATATATGTAGAGAGAATTGAGTTAGGAGATGTTTTATTTCCTGATGATTTAACTGCAGCTGGTGGTGATGCTATTCAGTGTGACGAAACTTACCCACTTGATGCAGAAGGAAATCCTCATCCTAGCTTCACAGGTGTGCCAACACTAGATAATGAAGATTTATTTCCAACAACTGATTTGTCTTGTAACACAGTAGTTTCATATACTGACTTAGTTCTACCAAGTATTGGTGGAGTTCAAAAAATTATGAGAGAATGGGTTGTGAATGAATGGTTTTGTAATTCAAGTAATACAATAACTGATATTCAAGTTATTGAAATAGTTGACTCTGAAGGTCCTGTTTTTGATGCTTGTCCTTCTGATTACTCTGTTTCTACAACTGCTGGTACTGATTGTGAGGCTATCGTTTTACTTCAAGTACCTGCTTCTGCTGATGAATGTGGAACAGTGGCAAGAGTAGAT